>VGRW01000005.1 GCA_016875225.1 Deltaproteobacteria bacterium | reverse complement strand
CGCCGCGGTCGAGATCATCGCCGGAATCCGCACGCACGGCATCGATCTGCGCAAGGTTCCGGCCTGCATCTACAGCCAGCCGCAGGTCGCGAGCATCGGACTCTCCGAGGCGGACGCGCGCGCGGCGGGTCACGACGTGAAAGTGGGCAAGGCGCCGTTCGCCGCCTCGGGAAAGGCCGTGGGCATCGGCCACACGGAGGGCTTCGTGAAGCTGGTCTCGGACGCGAAGTACGGCGAGATCCTCGGCTGCCAGATCATCGGGCACGGCGCCACGGAGCTGATCAACGAGGTGGCGCTCGCGATGACGCTCGAATCGACGGTGCGCGAGGTCGGCGAGACCTCCCACGCGCATCCGACGCTCTCGGAGATGTTGATGGAGGCGGCGCTCGCCGCCGAGGATCGCGCGCTCAATTTCTGAGCCGCGATCGGGAGACCCCGCGCGAATGTCCATGACCGTCTCGATGCCGCAGATGGGCGAGAGCGTGGTGGAGGGAACCGTCGAGCGCTGGCTCGTCGCGGAAGGGGAGCGCGTCGCCAAGGACCAGGTGCTCTGCGAGATCACGACCGAGAAGGTCGATGCAGAGGTGGTCGCGCCCGAGTCTGGGGTGGTCGTGAAGCTGCTCGTCCCGCAGGGCACGACCGTCGCGGTCGGGACCGAGCTCGTGGTGCTCGATGCGCAGGGCGCAGCCACGCGAACCGAGGCTCCGCCGGCTGCGGCCGCGCCGAGAGCTGTCGAGACGACGCCGGAGCCGACGCGGGTCTCGCCGGTCGCGAGGCGCATGGCCGAGGAGCGCGGCATCGACGTCGGAAGCATCGCGGGAAGCGGCGTCGCCGGTCGCGTGACGAAGGCCGACGTGGCCGCACACGCTCCCGCCGCGGCAGCGCCCGAAGCGGCCGCGAGATCCGCGGCGGGAACGCTCGGCGATTTCCTCGCGAAGCTGCGCGTCCCCACGCACCGCGTCGCGCCCGAAGACAAGGTGATCCCGTTCACCGCGATACGGCGGCGGATCGCGGAGCACATGGTCGTCTCCAAAGTCGTCTCGCCCCACGTCGGCGCGGTGGCGGAGGTCGATCTCGCCAAGCTCGCGAAGCTCCGCGA
Organism: Deltaproteobacteria bacterium; assembly: GCA_016875225.1. NCBI lineage: Bacteria > Pseudomonadati > Myxococcota > Myxococcia > Deltaproteobacteria bacterium. The sequence continues at coordinate 97,418 of VGRW01000005.1, read as the reverse complement.
GCGGGCCAAGAAGGAGTTCGAGCGCGCGCACGGCTTCGGTCTGACCTATCTACCGTTTGCCGTCGCTGCGACAGTCCGCGCGCTTCGCGACTTCCCGCGCATGAACTCGGCCGTGGTCGGAGACGCGATCGTCGAGCGCGCGGGAATCCACATCGGGATCGCGGTCGAGACCGAGCGCGGCCTGCTCGTGCCCGTGATCAAGGACGCCGATCGGCTCTCGCTGATCGGCCTGGCCGAGGCGATCAACGTCCTGGCGAAGCGCGCCCGCGATCGGGAGATCAGCGCGGACGAGCTCGCGGGCGGCACGTTCACGCTCACCAATCCGGGACGCGAGGGGAACCTGTACGGATTCGCGGTGATCAACCAACCGCAGGTCGGGATCCTTCGCATGGGCGAGGTGAAGAAGCGTGCGATCGTCGTCGAAGCCGGCGGCGAGGACACGATCGCCATACACCCGATGATGTACATGGCTCTCTCGTACGACCACAGAATCATCGACGGCGCGACCGGGAACGGCTTCCTGTTCCGCGTCGGGAAGTACCTGCAGGCCGCCGAGTTCGAGCTCTAGGAGTCGAGCATGACGATCGCCGCCGCCGACCAGATCACGATGTACCGGAACATGGTGCTGATCCGCCGCTTCGAGGAGGGCGTCGCCGAGGCCTACGCCGACGGCTTCATCGGCGGCTTCACGCATCTGTACATCGGCCAGGAGGCGGTCGCGACCGGTGCGATCACCGCGCTGAATCACGACGACTACGCGATCGGCACCTACCGCGTGCACGCGCACGCGCTGGTGCGCGGCTCCACGGCTCGCTCGCTGATGGCCGAGCTCTACGGCCGCGCGACGGGCGTGTGCAAGGGCAAGGGCGGGTCGATGCACTTCTTCGACGCGCAGCACTACTTTCTGGGCGGCTACGGAATCGTCGGCGGGAACCTTCCGATCGGCGTCGGCGTCGCGCTCTCGATGCAGATGCAGAGCCGCGACGCGGTGGTGATGAACTTCTTCGGCGACGGTGCCTCGAACCAGGGCGTCTTCCACGAGGCCTTGAACATGGCGAAGCTCTGGAACCTGCCGGTGATCTTCGTCTGCGAGAACAACTTCTACGGGATCGGCACGGACGTGCGCACGTCGTCGTCCTTCAACGAGATCCACAAGAAGGCGCAGGGCTACGGCATCCCCGGCCACGTCGTGAACGGAATGGACGTGCTCGCGGTGCGGGAGAAGTGCGAGGAGCTGGTGCGCTTCGCGCGCCAGGGCGGAGGCCCGGTCCTGCTCGAAGCGCGCTGCTACCGCTACCAGGGCCACTCCATGACGGACGCGGGCAAGTACCGGAGCGTCGCCGAGGCGGAGCTCTGGAAGAAGCGGGATCCGATTCCGCGGCTGGCGAAGTCGATGCTCGAGGCCGGCATCGTCGATGCCGCTCGGCTCGAGGCCGTCCAGGCCGAGGCGAACGAGGTCGTGACCGACGCGATGCGCTTCGCGGAAGCGAGCCCCTGGCCCGCGCCCGAAGCCCTCTACCAGGATGTGTACGCGGAGGACGCCAGTGCCTGAGATCCGCTACTACGAAGCCGTTTCGCAAGCGCTCGCCGAGGAGATGACGCGCGACCCGCGGGTCTTCGTGCTCGGCGAGGACGTCGGGCTGGTCGGCGGCACGTTCCGAGCCACCGAGGGACTGATGGCGGAGTTCGGCGCGCGACGCGTGCGCGACACGCCGATCGCCGAGGCGGGAATCATCGGAGTCGCGATGGGTGCGGCGATGACCGGCCTGCGTCCGGTCGCCGAGCTGATGACGCTGAACTTCGGGATCGTCGCGATGGACCAGATCATCAACCACGTCTCGAAGGCGCGGTACATGTTCGGCGGGCAGGCGCAGCTGCCGCTGGTGATCCGGGCCGCGGCCGGCGGCGGCACGCAGAAGGGCGCGCAGCACTCGCACTCGATCGAGTCGTGGTTCGTGAACGCGCCCGGCATTCGCGTCGTCATGCCCTCGACGCCGTACGACCTGAAGGGCCTGCTGAAGACCGCCATTCGCAGCGAAGACCCGGTGCTCTTCATCGAGCACGAGATGCTCTACAACTCCAAGGGGGAGGTCCCCGACGGGGAGGTCCTGCTCCCGTTCGGCGTCGCCGACGTGAAGCGCGCCGGTCGCGACGTCACGATCGTCGCCTGGTCCAAGATGGTGCACGAGGCGCTTCGCGCGGCGGAGCTGCTCGCACACGAGGGTATCGAGGCCGAGGTGATCGACCTGCGCACCCTGGACCCGCTCGATCGCGACACGATTCTGCGTTCGGTGCTGCGCACGCGCCGCGCGGTGGTGGCGGAGGAGGGCTGGCGAACCGTCGGCGTCGGCGCCGAGATCGCGTCGCAGATCCACGAGGCGCTCTTCTACGAGCTCGAGGCGCCGGTTCAGCGCGTGGCCGCCGCCGATGTTCCGACGCCGTACGCGGCGAATCTCGAGAAGCTCGCGCTTCCGGACGCGCAGCGAATCGTCGAGGCCGTGCTGAAGATCACGCTCTAGCCGAAAGACCGGGAGAACTCCGATGCCCAAACAGATCCGCATGCCCAAGCTTTCCGACACGATGGAGGAGGGGCGGCTGATCGCCTGGCGCAAGCGGGTCGGCGACTCGGTGAAGCGCGGCGAAGTGATCGCCGAAATCGAGACCGACAAGGCCGACATGGAGTTCGAGGCCTACACCGAGGGCGTGGTGGCGCAGATCGTGGTCGAGGCCGGCGCAACGGTTCCGGTCGGCACGCTGATCGCGGTGCTGCGTCTGCCCGGCGAGAGCGAGGGCGATGTCGCGGCCGCGACGGTGGAACAGCCGCAGGCGGCACCCGCTGCACCGGTGGCGGCGCCCAAGGGAGCTGCGGCGAAGCCCGTGGCTGCGGGCGTGGCCGTCTCCGCGCCGGCCTCCGTTTCGGGAGAGCGATTGCAGCCGACCCTTCTCGCCGACGACGATCGCATCCGCGCCACCCCGAGAGCGCGGCGCATGGCCGAGGAGAAGTCGATCGACCTCTCGGAGCTCGAAGGAACGGGACCGGGCGGCGCGATCCTCGTCGCGGACTTGGAGGCGTATCTCGCCGAGCTCGTCGCGCAGGAGCCCGAAGCCGACGGCACGCGCGCCACTCCGCTGGCGCTGCGCATGGCGAGCGACGTCGGGACGGATCTCGAAGCGGTGAAGGGAAGCGGGCCCGGGGGACGGATCACGAAATCCGATCTGCTCGCGCACTGGGAGCGGGAGAAGTCACTCGGCAAGGCGCGTGAGTCGGAGCTGTTCCGCGGCGCGCTGCAGCTCTCGCAGAAGCGCAAGGCGCTGATCCGGAACATGGTGCGAAGCAAGGCCGAAGCTCCGCATTTCTACGTCGAGGTCGACGTCTCGACCGATGCGCTGCGCGAGGTCCGCGACCAGGCGAACCGCGAGGCGGGCGACAAGCGGGCGCGGCTCACCTACACGCACCTGATGATCAAGGCCTGCGCGCTCGCGCTGGAGCGCTTCCCGATGGTGAACGCGACGTTCCGCGCCGAGGAGAACGACATCGCGCTCTACGAGGCGATCAACATCGGCCTGGCCGTCGACGTCCAGGACGAGCTGGTCGCGCCGACGGTCAAGGACTGCCAGGGCAAGTCGGTCTGGCAGCTCGCCGAGGAGGCGAACTCGCTGATCCAGCGCGCGCGAATGCGCAAGCTGCAGCCCGCGGATTACGCGGACGGAACCTTCACGATCTCGAACCTCGGCATGTTCGGCGTCGACCGCTTCTACGCGATCATCACCCCGCCACAGAGCTCGATCCTCGCCGTGTCCGCGATTGCCGAGCGGCCGATCGTCCGCGACGGGAGGATCGAGATCGGATCCCTCACGACTCTCGGCCTGTCCGTCGACCACCGCGTCCTCGACGGCGTGCGCGCGGCGCAGTTCCTGGCCGAGATCAAGCGATTGCTCGAGACGCCGCGCGAGCTGGTTCAGGATGGACACGGTTTCGGCAGCTGACGCGCTCGCCGTCCGGCACCTGGGGCGCGTGCCGTACGCGGACGCGCTGGCGCTGCAGGAGGATCTGCGCGCGCGGCTCGCGCTCGGCGAGGCTGCGGAGACGATCCTGCTGCTCGAGCACCCGGACGTGATCACCTACGGCCGCGGCGCGAAGGACGGAAACACGCGCGCGAGCGACGCGGATCTGCGACGGCTCGGCTACGAAGTCTTCCGGGTCAATCGCGGCGGCGACGTGACCTGGCACGGCCCCGGGCAGCTGGTCGGCTATCCTCTTCTCGATCTCGCGCGCCACGGCTCCGACGTGCACGCGTACCTGCGCGCTTTGGAGGGCGCGTTGATCGAGGTGCTCGCGGACTTCGGAATCGACGCGTGCCGCCGCGAGGGCTACGCCGGCGTCTGGCTGGATCCGCGCCGCAAGATCGCGTCGATCGGCGTGGGCTTGCGGCGCTGGCTCACGCTGCACGGCTTCGCACTGAACGTGAACTGCGATCTGGCCCGGTTCGACGTGATCGTGCCGTGCGGGCTTGGCGACGTGCGGATGGTGAGCATGGCGAGCGTGCTCGGGCACGAGGTCGACTTCGCGGCCGTGGCTTCCCGTGTCGAGGTCGCCCTGCGCAAGGTGTTCCATTGAGCCAGCCGGAGCCGCGCGCCGATCGGCCCGCCTGGCTGCGCGCGCGCTACCGCCAGACGCCCGAGCTCGACGGGCTGCTCGCGCTGGTGCGCGACGAGCGGCTGAACACCGTCTGCCGTTCCGCCGCCTGCCCGAACATCGGGGAGTGCTGGTCCCGGGGAACCGCCACGTTCATGATCGGCGGCAACCGCTGCACGCGGGCGTGTGGGTTCTGCGACGTCGCGACCGGTCGCCCGGACGCGCTCGATGCGGACGAGCCGGATCGGGTCGCGAAGGCCGTCGCCCGGCTCGGACTGCGCTTTGCCGTGGTGACCTCGGTCGCGCGCGACGATCTCGACGATGGCGGCGCCAGCCACTTCGCGCGCACGATCGAGGCGATCCGCGCGCGGGCGCCGAGCTGCCGGATCGAGGTCCTGATTCCCGACCTGAAGGGGTCGATCGAAGCACTGGGCGTGGTGCTCGCCGCCTCGCCCGACGTGCTGAACCACAACCTCGAGACGGTCGAACGCCTGCAGCATTCGGTCCGGAAGGCCGGGCGCTACGACCGGTCGCTCGCGCTGCTCGCGAACGCCGCTCGTCTGCGCACCGACATCCCGACCAAGACCGGGCTGATGCTCGGGCTCGGCGAGCGCGAGGCCGAGATCCGCCAGGCGCTCGTCGACATCCGCGCGCAGGGCTGCCGGCTGCTCACGATCGGCCAGTACCTGGCGCCGAGCGCGGAGCACCTGCCGGTCGCGCGCTGGGTCACGCCCGACGAGTTCGACGCCTGGGCGCGCGAGGCGCGCGGGCTCGGCTTCGCCGAAGTCTTCTCGGGGCCGCTGGTCCGCAGCTCCTATCGGGCCGAGCAGCTCGCCGCCGCGGCGCTCGGTTGAATCCGAGACTCCCTATTCTATAATCGCGCCGCGCTTGGGGATTTCGGGCGCGGGGGTCGAAGTGCCGGGACGGGTGGTGAAGGTGCGGCGCAATGAGCGCCTGGGCTGGGCGGAGCGCCTCTACCTGCCCACGATCTTCGTCGGGCTCGGCATCACGGCTCGCGTATTCTTCCGCAGCCTGTGGGGCTACCTCAGCGGCAAGCCCACGACGTTCGTGGTGCAGTACCCGGAGGAGCGGCTCGACTACGCCGACGCCTTCCGCGGGCACCCGGTGCTCGTCCAGCTCGAGAGCGGGAAACCGAAATGTGTCGCGTGCGGGCTGTGCGAGTTCGCCTGCCCGACGGACTGCATCACGATCCTGCCCAGCGAGACGGCGGAACGCATCGAGCGCATTCCCGGCGTCTTCGACATCGACATGTCGCGCTGCATGTTCTGCGGGCTCTGCGAGGAGGCCTGCCCCGAGGAGGCGATCGTGATGAGTCGCGACGTGGAGCTCGCCGCCACCGAGCGCGGGCCGCTTCTGTTCCATCTGAAGGACCTGTTGCGGACGGAGGAGCAGGTTCAGCGCCGGCTCGACCTGATCCGCCGCGACTACGCACGGCCGTCATGAGCTCGGCGGACGATCTGCTCGAGCACGTGAAGCGGCTGCTCGGGAGCGACGTGCTGGATTCCCACTCGCAATGTGGCGACGCCACGGTGATCGTGCCGTTGGGGGCTGCGCGCGAGTGTTTGCGGCGGCTGAAGCTCGATGCCGAGCTGGCGTTCAACGTGCTGATCGATCTGACGGCGGTCGATCATCTCGGTCGAGAGCCGCGCTTCGATCTCGTCTACCACCTGGCCTCGATCGACGCGGTGCCGCGCGAGGATCGAACCGCGGCCGTCCACCGTCGGCTGCGGGTCAAGACGGCCGTGCCGGAGTCGCCCTGCGCGGCAGACTCGGTCTGCGAGGTCTGGTCGGCGGCGAACTGGTTCGAGCGCGAGGTCTTCGACCTGTACGGCATCGAGTTTCGCGGCCATCCCGATCTGCGTCGGATCCTGCTCTACGACGAGTTCAAGGGCCATCCGCTGCGCAAGGACTACCCGAAGGAGCGGCGCCAGCCGCTGCTCGGACCCCGGAACTAGGAGACCGAGTTGGCCGCGCCCGCCGCAATCCCGTCCCGACGCCAGAAAGGCGATCTGCACACCGAGACGCAGCTGATCTCGATGGGGCCGTCGCACCCGGCGACCCACGGAACGGTGAAGATCATGCTCGAGATCGACGGCGAGCAGATCGTCGAGATGGACGTGCAGATCGGCTATCTGCACCGCGGATTCGAGAAGGAGTGCGAGAGCGGAACCTGGTACCAGGCGATTCCCTACACCGATCGGTTGAACTACAACTCCGCGATTCTCGCGAATCTGGCGTTCTGCATGTCGGTCGAGAAGCTGCTCGGCTGCGAGATCCCGCGCCGCGGGCAGTGGGTACGCACGCTCGCGAGTGAGCTCTCGCGTATGGGCGATCACCTGACCAGGCTCGGAGCCGCATGTCTGGAGCTCGGCGCGATGACTCCGTTCCTGTACGGAATCGAAGCGCGCGAGCTGGTCTGGGATCTGCAGGAGATGCTCTGCGGAGCGCGAGTCACCTCGAACTACGTGCGCATCGGCGGTGTGCAGCGAGAGATCACCCCGGGGTTCCTGGAGCGCCTGTCGAGCTCGTTCGTCCGCATCGAAGAGCTGCTCCGCGATTTCGACCGGGTCGTGACCTCCAATCGCATCTTCGTCGACCGCTTCCGCGACACCGGCATGCTCCCGCTTGCGAAGCTGATCGACTACGGAGTCACCGGGCCGCTGCTGCGCGCGGCGGGCGTTCCGCTGGATCTGCGCAAGGCCGAGCCGTATCTGGTCTACGAGGAGATCGACTTCGACGTCCCGGTCGGCTCGACCGGCGACAACTACGACCGCTTCCTCGTCTGCCAGGAGGAGCTGGTCCAGAGCATGCGCATCGTCCGCCAATGCGTGCCGGTGATCGAGAAGACCGCCGGCGAGCCGCTGAACGTGGCCGACCCGCGCATCCGCTGGCCGGCGAAGGAGCGTGTCTTCGGCCGCATGGAGGAGCTGATTCAGCAATTCAAAGGCGTGACCGAGGGCATCCGCGTTCCCGCGGGCGAGGCCTATGCGGCCATCGAGTCACCCAACGGAGAGCTGGGCTTCTACATCGTCTCCGACGGCACGGGAAAGCCATACAAGGTGCGATGCCGGCCGCCGAGCTTCGCGAACGTCGCGCCGATGCGGCACATGCTCGTCGGCGGAATGCTCGCGGACATCGTCCCGACCTTCGACATGATCAACATGATCGGGGGGGAGTGTGACCGCTAGCGAGCTCACTCATTCGAACGCGCGCGATCGCTTCGGCCTGCCGGACGAGGTCGTCGGCAGCGTGAACGAGCCTCGCACGTTCGAGGAGAACGGGGTGCGCTGGAACGAGAAGTGGGTCTATCTGCTCGAGCACGGCGCGAGCCGCCTCGTGTACTGGCACCGCTACGACTGCCGGGGCGTCTTCGCGGCGGCCGCGGACGGGAGCGTGGAACGGGAGTCGCTCTGAGCGGACGGCCGGAGCTAGTGCCCTTCGGGCTGGAGCTGCGCCGCGACGGGAGCTTCTGGCACGAGGGGGTGCGCGTGACCCACCCGCGGCTCCGCGAGGCGTTCCGCGCGGGCGTGCGCTGGGCGGACGCAGAGCGCGTCTTCGTCGTCCAGCTCGGCCGCTTCCGCGGCTGGCTCGACGTCGAGGACACCGCCTTCTTCGTGGACGCCTACGACGAGCCGACCGGCGAGGTTGCGATCTCGAATCGATCCCGCGAGCCGCTGGCGGCAGAATCGCTCCGCGTCGACCCCGACGGCGTGCTGCGATGCAGGCTCGCAACAGGCTTCGCCGCCCGCTTCACTCGCGCCGCCCAGGCGGAGCTTCTGGCCGCCGTCGAGATGGCCGCGGACGGAGTTCTGGTCCGAGCCGGACAGCGGCATGCGCGCGCTCCCGGCCTCGACTCGTCGTCTTGAAGGCGTCCGGTCGAACCCTTATAAGCTAGGCTGCTCGTCCGATGGCGCCGTGGCCAAGTGGTAAGGCAGAGGCCTGCAAAGCCTTCATCCCCGGTTCGAATCCGGGCGGCGCCTTCTCTCGCACCGACGGGCCGGCCGCGTCTCGCGCGGCAGTCCAGCCCGCGCCCTCGTGAGCCCCGGTTCGCGCTACGCTGTCGCTGCCCGGATGGTGGAACAGGTAGACACGAGGGACTCGAGGATGGGTCTCCCGCGCGGCAACGCGCGGGTAAGAAACTGGGTGAACTCAGGGAAACCTACACGCGCGACTGCGCGCGCACGGCAATCCTGAGCCAAGCCGCGGAGGGCAGAGGTTTCGCGGAAGGTGCAGCCCCTAGCGGGGTGAGCCCCAACGATAATCCCCGCCGAAGAGCGCCCAGCACCCGTTCTGGCGACGAACGTCGCCCGATCCAACGGGTGAAGAGATAGTCCGCCCCGGAGGGAAACCTCCGGACACGCGTAAAATCCTTTGAGGCGTGAGCCTCGTGCGGGTTCGAGCCCCGCTCCGGGCATCCAATGCGGATCGCGATCGAACGGACCGCTATCGGAAGCGCATCGAGCTGCGGACGGTCTCGACCGGAGTGGCTTCGAGCAGCGAGCGCAGCGTGTCCCGATCCAGGATCGTCGTGCGCTGATAGCGCCAATCGGGTCGTTCGAGCTCGAGGCGGAACAGCTCGGGGCCGTTCATGATCTGCCTCACGCTCGCGCGCCCGCCCTCGTCGAGGTCGCGCTGGATCGACCGGATGATCGCGCTGACCCGCTTCGCGCGCAGTCGTTCAGGGTCGACCTCGAAGGTCCGCATCCCGCGGATCCAACGAAACACTCCTGCTGGCTTGGAGCTGCGCATCTGCATTCATGCTATCGGTGGCCCCCGACGGAGGCAACCGGAGAGTTCGGGTCTTCCTCGAGCGCGAGCATCTGCCCGAGCGCGCGGTCGTAGCGGGCGAGCGATCGAGGCGCACCGCCGAGAATCTCGATGCCGACGAGCGCAAAGGCGCGAGAGCCGTACTCGCCGGGCTCGAACTCGACGCGCGTCCAGCGGGTCCGTCCGATCACGTCTACCGACGATTCTCCCGGCAGGCGAAGTTGCAGAAGCACGCGCGTGCCGATCGCGGGAGGTCGTTCGCAGCGCACGCACATTCCCCGGCGCGACAGATTCCGCGTTCTCTCGTCGGCGCTCGTCGCGAAGAAGACCTGGCCGGTGGCTCCGTCTCGCGACGCGTCGATCGGGGTGAGCTCGAGCCTGAGGTCGGCATGGATGCGAGTGTCGGTTCGACGCTGCGGCTCGTTCGCGCGGGCGGCGCCGACACGAGCGCCCGCGAGGGGAATCCTGCGCCAGCCGGGCGCCGAAGCGGGAGACTCCGGCGCGAGCGGGGTGCCCCCGATCTCGTCTCGAAGCGGCTTCGGCTCTTTCATGGCTCCCTCCGCGTCCTCGTCTGGCTCTTCGGAGCGCGTTCTCGCGCGCTTTAGGCGCGACGCGCTGGCGGAGCGGCGTTCGCCGGCGGTCATGAGCTACGCGGAAGAGTGTCGCTTCTCGGGGCTCGCGCGTTCCTCGAATCCCCAGCTGCGCGCGAACGCTCGTCCCTTGTCGCGGGTCTCGCGCAGCTCCTGCTCGACGTCGGAGTCCGCGACGATTCCGCCGCCGAGGTGCAGGTGAAGCTCGCCGCCGCTGGCTACTGCCGTGCGGATCGCGATCGAAAGGTCCACGTCGCCGACGGAGTCGAAGACGCCGAGCGCGCCCGTGTAGACGCCGCGCGGGACCGGCTCGAGCTCGGCGATGATCTGCATCGCGCGAAGCTTCGGCGCACCGGTGATCGACCCCCCGGGGAAGGTCGCTTCGAGCAGGGCGGGCCAGTCGGCGGGATCGCGCAGCCGTCCCTCGACGCGCGAAACCAGGTGGTGTACGTCGCTGTACGAGCGCGGCTCGCAGAGCCGGGTGACACGGACGCTGCCGGTCTTGCAGACCCGTCCGAGATCGTTTCGCTCGAGGTCGACGATCATCACGTGCTCCGCGCGATCCTTCGCCGAGCGCTCGAGCTCCGCGAGCAGGGCGGAGTCCGCGGCAGGCGTTTCTCCGCGGGGCCGCGTGCCCTTGATCGGGCAGGTCTCCACCCGCTCGCCCGACACCCGCAGGAAGCGCTCGGGTGACGCCGAGATCAGCGTCTGCTCGGGCGTCTCCAGATAGGCGCTGAACGGGGCGCCGGCTCGCTCCGCGAGTCGGCCGAAGAGCCGGCGGGCTTCGCTCTGTTCCGGCGCCGAGGTCTCGAGCCTCCGCGACAGATTGACCTGGTAGACGTCGCCCGCGCGGATGTAGTCCTTCACGCGCTCGATCGAGCGCCCGAACTCGAGGTCACTGCTGCGCGAGACGGGCGAGGGGAGCGCTGCACAGGCAGCTCGCGGGCCCGGTGCGGCCGCGGCGATCCGGTCGGCGAGCCGATCGACGGCTCGGCGCGAGCTGCCGACGATCTCGGCCGCGCCGCTGCGCCAGTCGTACCGGTAGACCGCGAGGAAGCCAGCGAGTTGGACCGGCGCACGCGGCGGTTCGCAGCTCGGGGTCACGCGGCCGCCGCTGAGCTCGAGGCCGAGCTCGTACCCGAGGCTTCCGATCAGGATCGCTCCGAGCGAGGTCACGCAGCGCGCGTCCGCGAGCCACCGTCTGGCCTCCTGAAGCGCCGCAAGGCCGCCGGCGAAGACGGCTTCCGGATCGAGCGCGAGCAGTCCGACTCCGGGACCGTCGCTCCCAGGGTCCGAGCCCCAACCAGACGGGCCGAGCGCGTCCAGCAGATGGGGAGCTCCGCCTCGGGGCAGCCACTCGAGCAGCTGCGACGGCGGCCGGCCGCCGGGAACCTCGAATCTGAAGACGGGCGCCGCCACGGCCGGACCTCGATTACGCGCTCTCGCTGCGGCGCGGAGTACAGTCTGCGCCATGCGGGAATCAGGATCGAAGCTAGCCGTGATCGAGGGCGCGCGGCCAGTGATCGAGGCGCTTCGCGCGCGTCGGCGACGGATCCACGAGGTCAGCCTCCCCGAAGGGGACGGCAGCCCCGCACGACGGGAGCTCGAGGCGCTACTCGCAGGCGCGGGAATCCGGGTCCGCGCGTCGGGGCCGAGCCAGGGTGTTCGCGCGCTCGCCGACCCCTATCCGGAAGAGGACTTCGAGGTGCTGCTCGCGACCGGTTCGCCTCGCCTGCTCGTTGCGCTCGACCGCGTGACCGATGTCGGCAATCTCGGGAGCATCGCGCGGACCGCAGAGGCGGCGGGTGCGAGCGGGCTGATCCTGGAACATCGCCATGCCCCGCCGATCGCCGCCGGCGCGCTGCGCGCGAGCGCGGGCGCACTGGAGCACCTGCGGGTCGGCCGCACCCCGAATCTGGCTCGTGCGCTTCGGCTTGCCGCCGCCGAGGGGGTCGCGGTGCTGGTCGCCGAGGCCGGCGGGCCTCCGATCGAGCGCCTCGCGGCGGAGGTGCTGCTCGGGGATCTGATCTGGGTGTTCGGCAGCGAGGACCGGGGTGTCCGGCCCGGGGTTCGGCACCAGGCGCATGCATCGGTCGGGATCCCCCTGTCAGGTGAGACCGCCTCTCTGGGTGTCGCGGCGGCGGCGGCCTACCTGCTGCTTCGCACGGCAGAGATCCGACGGGACGGCGAAACCGAGGCGAAGCTCGGGTCCGGCTTTCGGGCGCACGATGCCTCGCAGATGCCCGGTGGCACGAACGAAATCTCGTGATACAGTCGCGGCTTGCGCTGGCGTAGCTCAATTGGTAGAGCAGCTGACTTGTAATCAGCAGGTTGGAGGTTCGAGTCCCCTCGCCAGCTCCGAGCGCCTAGCGCCGGAGTTTCTGGGGATGCGAGCCGAGCCGACGAGCCCTTCAGTCGAGAACACGAGTAACACGAGATAGAGACGGCTTCCCGGCAACGCGAGTGAACAGGAGTGCTCGGGGGGGCGGGGTTCGTTTTGCGCGCGATCGCGCTGAATCGAACGGCCCGGATTCACTGGGAGAGGTACCAAAGCGGTCAAATGGGACGGGCTGTAAACCCGTTGGCATTAGCCTTCGGAGGTTCGAATCCTCCCCTCTCCACCATGCAGAACGGTTCGACGGCTTCGCGCGGAGGCGTACACACAAAGGTTTCAGGCGGGAATAGCTCAGTTGGCTAGAGCACAAGCCTTCCAAGCTTGGGGTCGCGGGTTCGAGTCCCGTTTCCCGCTCCAGGCTCACGAAGGGCGGGGACTTTCGAGTGCCCATGTAGCTCAGATGGTTAGAGCGCGTCCTTGGTAAGGACGAGGTAGGCGGTTCGACTCCGCCCATGGGCTCCACGACGAACGGCACGAACGGCAAGACTCACAACGCGCTGACAGAGGAAAGACGAGCAAGACATGTCCAAGGAGAAGTTCGAGCGAACCAAGCCTCACGTGAACGTGGGGACGATCGGTCACGTGGATCACGGGAAGACGACGTTGACGGCGGCGATCACGGCGCGTCAGGCGACGAAGGGGATGGCTCAGAAGCTGGCGTTCGACCAGATCGACAAGGCGCCGGAGGAGCGGGAGCGCGGGATCACGATCGCGACGGCTCACGTGGAGTACGAGTCGAAGGCGCGTCACTACGCGCACGTGGACTGTCCGGGGCATGCGGACTACGTGAAGAACATGATCACGGGCGCGGCGCAGATGGACGGGGCGATTCTGGTGGTGTCGGCGGCGGACGGTCCGATGCCGCAGACGCGCGAGCACGTGCTCCTGGCCAAGCAGGTGAACGTGCCGCACATGGTGGTGTTCCTGAACAAGGTGGACATGGTGGACGACCCGGAGCTTCTGGAGCTGGTGGAGCTCGAGGTTCGGGAGCTGTTGTCGAAGAACGATTTCCGTGGGGACGACGTTCCGATCGTGCGTGGGAGCGCGTTGAAGGCGGGTCAGAGCTCGTCGGACGACGCGGCGAACCAGTGCATCGACGAGTTGATGGAGGCGTTGGACACGTGGATTCCGGAGCCGAAGCGGGCGTTGGACAAGCCGTTCCTGATGCCGATCGAGGACGTGTTTTCGATTTCGGGTCGCGGGACGGTGGTGACGGGTCGCGTGGAGCAGGGGAAGGTCCACACGGGTGACGAGGTCGAGATCGTGGGTGTGAAGCCGACGACGAAGACGGTGGTCACGGGCGTGGAGATGTTCCGGAAGCTGTTGGACGAGGGTCAGGCGGGGGACAACATCGGTTGTCTCTTGCGGGGAACGAAGAAGGAGGAGGTGGAGCGGGGTCAGGTGCTGGCGAAGCCCGGCTCGATCACGCCTCACACGAAGTTCAAGGCGGAGGTGTACGTGCTGACGAAGGAGGAGGGTGGTCGACACACTCCGTTCTTCAAGGGGTACCGGCCGCAGTTCTATTTTCGGACGACGGACGTGACGGGGATCGTGGAGTTGCCGGAGGGCACGGAGATGGTGATGCCCGGAGACAACATCGCGATCAAGGTGGATCTGATCACCCCGATCGCGATGGTTCAGGGTCTTCGCTTCGCGATTCGCGAGGGCGGCCGCACGGTCGGCGCCGGCGTCGTCGCCGAAGTGATCGAGTAACTGGCCATGGCAGAGCTCGCCACCCCGAAGATCCGCATCCGCATGAAGGCGTTCGATCACAAGCTGCTCGACATGAGCGCCTCCGAGATTCTCGATACCTGCGTTCGCACCGGATCGCGAACCGCGGGGCCGATTCCTCTGCCGACCTCGATCGTCAAGTTCACGGTCCTGCGCGGTCCGCACGTGGACAAGAAGTCGCGGGAGCAGTTCGAGATCCGGACGCATCGACGACTGATCGACATCCTCGACCCGACGCCCCAGACGGTGGACGCGCTCATGAAGCTCGAGCTCTCCGCCGGTGTGGACGTGGAGATCAAGCTCTAGGACGATGGCCATGGAACTCGACCCGAAGATCTTCGAAGCGCCGATCCGAGGCGACCTGTTGCACACCGTGTCGGTGGCGCAGCTGGCCGCTCGACGCAGTGGAACCGCAGCGGTCAAGAGCCGCGCGCAAGTATCCGGCGGCGGCATCAAGCCCTGGAAGCAGAAGGGCACCGGTCGCGCCCGCCAGGGAACGATCCGCGCACCGCAGTGGGCGGGAGGCGGAGTCGTGCACGGACCGCGTCCGCGCGACTACGAGGTTTCCGTGCCCAAGAAGGTGCGCAAGGCGGCGCTCCGCTCCGCCCTCTCGCTGCGCAAGAGCGAGGGTCGCGTCCTCGTCGTCGACGACATCGTGCTCGGCGAGCCGAAGACGCGGCTCCTCGTCGGGAAGCTCCGCGAGCTCGGCGCCGAGGATGCGCTGATCGTCACGCGGGAGCGCGACCGCAACCTCGAGCTCGCCGGTCGCAACCTGCCCTTCGTGCGGGTGCTCGCGGTGATGGGTTTGAACGTGCGCGACGTGCTGCTGCGCAAGCACCTCGTGATACTGCGGTCCGCGCTGCCGGCCGTCGTGGAGAGGCTGTCATGAAGGATCTTCGACAGGTGATCCAGCGCCCCGTCGTCACGGAGAAGAGCACGATCGAGCGCGAGCGGGAGAACATCGTCACGTTCGCAGTCCACCCGGAGGCGAACAAGCACGAGATCCGCCGCGCGGTCGAAGAGCTCTTCAACGTGAAGGTGCTCGAGGTCCGGACGAATCGTGTGCGCGGGAAGTCCCGGCGCGTGGGCAGGTTCACAGGCGATCGCCCGTCGTGGAAGAAGGCGCGCGTGCGCCTGCGCTCCGGCGACTCGATCGAGTTCTTCGAGGGGGTCTGAGTCGTGGCCACGCGAAACTACAAGCCCACATCACCAGGCCGGCGCGGCATGTCCGTCGCCGACTTCTCCGAGCTCAGCAAGAAGAAGCCGGAGCGCGCCCTCACCAAGGGGAAGACGAGCAGCGGCGGCCGCAACGCGCGCGGCAAGATCACCAGCTACCACCGCGGCGGCGGTCACAAGCGACTCTACCGCGAGATCGACTTCAAGCGCGACAAGTGGGACATCCCGGCAAAGGTCGCCGCGATCGAGTACGACCCGAACCGAAGCGCGCGAATCGCGCTGCTCCACTACGCGGACGGCGAGAAGCGCTACATCGTGTCGCCGCAGGGCATGAGAGTCGGCGATCGGGTCATGACCGGCGAGCGCGCGGAGATCAAGCCCGGCAACACCCTGCCGCTGCGGCTGATCCCGACCGGATCGCTGATCCACAACATCGAGCTCAAGCCGGGAAGGGGTGGTCAGCTGGCGCGCTCGGCGGGAATGGGTGCGCAGCTGATGGCGTGCGATGCGAAGTATGCGCAGCTGAAGCTTCCGTCGGGCGAGACGCGAATGGTGCTCGCGGGCTGCCTCGCGACGATCGGACAGGTCGGAAACGCCGAACACGAGAACGTGTCGGTCGGCAAAGCGGGGCGCTCGCGCTGGCTCGGCATCCGGCCGAACGTTCGCGGCGTGGCGATGAACCCGGTCGATCATCCGCACGGCGGAGGCGAGGGGCGCACGTCGGGCGGCCGGCACCCGGTGAGCCCCTGGGGCATGCCGACCAAGGGTTACAAGACACGCAACAACCGCCGGACGGATCGCTTCATCATCCGCGGCCGAGGACAGAAGTAATGGCACGCTCCGTAAAGAAGGGACCGTACATACAGGCCAGCCTTCAGCGGAAGGTCGAGTCGATGGTGAGCTCGGGGTCGCGTCAGATCATTCGCACCTGGTCGCGGCGCTCGATGATCACTCCGGAGATGATCTTCCTGACGCTGCACGTCCACAACGGCCGCCTGTTCATGCCGGTGTTCATCACCGAGAACATGGTCGGACACCGCCTCGGCGAGTTCGCGCCCACACGCAAGCCGGTCGTCCACTCGGGCGATCGCAAGGTGAAGAGCGCGGCGCCGCCGGCTCCGGCGAAGAAGTGAGGCGAGGGAAATGGAAGTTCGAGCGAGAGCCAAAGGGGTGCGATTCCGGCCGCGGAAGGGGCGTCTGGTGGCGGACTTGATCCGCTCCAAGTCGGCGAGCCGGGCTCTCGAGATCCTGCGCGGCTGCGAGAAATCTGCGGCGGTGCCGTTCGAGAAGCTGCTGCGCTCCGCGCTCGCGAATGCCGTCGAGCACAACTCGCGGCACCAGGCGGGCATCGACCTGGACAATCTCTACGTGAAGCGGGTGACGGTCGACGAAGGACCGCGCTCGTGGCGGATTCGACCTCGGGCGCAGGGGCGCGCGACCTGGATCAACAAGGGCGTGAGTCATGTGACTCTCGTGCTGGACGAGCGGTAGGAGAGGACTTTGGGACAGAAAGTACATCCATACGGCTTCCGGCTCGGCGTCATCAACGGCTGGCAGTCGAACTGGTATGCCGAGCGCGGCTACGTGGGCGCGTTGCACGAGGACCTGCGCATCCGGGACTTCATCAAGAAGCGCGCATTCCATGCCGGCATCAGCAAGATCGTGATCGAGCGGCGCGCGGAGAAGATGTCGGTCAACATCCACACCGCCCGCCCGGGGATCCTGATCGGGAAGCGCGGCGCCGACGTCGACGCGCTCCGACACGAGATCGCGGAGATGACCAAGAACGAGGTCTTCATCAACATCCGCGAGGTCCGCAAGGCCGAGGTCGACGCCCAGCTGATCGCCGAGAACATCGCGCTGCAGCTCGAGCGCCGCGTGGCATTCCGGCGCGCGATGAAGAAGGCGATGCAGGCCGCGCTGAAGTTCGGCGCCCAGGGCATCAAGTTGAAGGTCTCGGGTCGGCTCGGCGGCGCGGAGATGTCGCGGGTGGTGCAGTACATGGAAGGACGCGTTCCGCTGCACACCCTGCGCGCACAGGTCGAGTTCGGATTCTGGGAGGCGCACTGCACCTACGGCTTGATCGGCGTGAAGTGCTGGGTATTCCAGGGCCTGGTGCCAGACGCGAAACTCGACGACCACCGACTCGGTCGGCTCGAAGAGGCGCAGGCGCGCTGAGCTGATACGGAGTTCCAATGCTGCAACCCAAGAGAACCAAGTTCCGCAAGGTCCAGAAGGGCCGACTGCGCGGCAAAGCGTATCGCGGCGGTGAGCTCGCCTTCGGCGACTTCGGCTTGCAGACGCTCGATCACGGACTGATCACGGCGCGCCAGATCGAGGCCGCACGCATCGCGATGACCCGCCATGCGAAGCGCGGCGGCAAGATCTGGATCCGCATCTTTCCGGACAAGCCCATGACCAAGCGTCCGCCCGAGACCCGCATGGGAAAGGGAAAGGGCAGTCCCGAGTTCTGGGCCTGTCCAGTGAAGCCGGGGCGCGTGCTCTACGAGATGGAAGGCGTCGACCGAACCACGGCGCGCGAAGCGCTGCGACTCGCGAGTCACAAGCTCGGCGTGCGCACGCGCATCCTGGAGAGGAGCGAGGCATGAAGGCCGCCGACATTCGCAAGCTGAGCGACACGGAGCTGTCGGATCGCGTCGCCGAGGCGCGCGACCAGCTCTTCAGGCTTCGCATCAAGCATGCGACCCAGCAGCTCGAGAAAACGGCCGATCTGCGCCGCGCCAGGCGCGACCTGGCCCGCGCGCTCACGCTCGAAGCGGAGCGGAAGGAAAAGGGGAAGGCATGAGCGCTCGTGGCCTTCGGAAGATCCGAGAGGGCGTCGTGGTCTCCGACAAGATGGACAAGTCCGTCATCGTCGAGGTGAGCCGCACGGTCCTCCATCCTCTGTATCAGAAGTACGTGCGCAAGCGGACTCGCTTCATGGCGCACGACGAGACGAACGCGTGCAAGGTCGGTGACCGGGTGCGGATCATCGAGTCGCGCCCGCTCTCGCGCCGCAAGCGCTGGCGCATTCAGGAGAAGCTGGCGTGATCCAGATGCAGTCCGTCCTCGAAGTCGCAGACAACTCGGGCGCGCGCCGGGTCTTCTGCGTGAAGGTGCTCGGTGGCTCGCAGCGCCGCTACGCCTCGATCGGCGACATCATCGTGGTGTCGGTGAAAGAGGCCCTGCCCGGCGCCCGCGTGAAGAAGAAGCAGCTGCACAAGGCGGTCATCGTCCGGACCCGGAAGGAGATCGGGCGCTCCGACGGCTCGTACATCCGCTTCGACGACAACTCCGTGGTCCTGGTGGACAACAACCGCGAGCCGATCGGTACGCGCATCTTCGGGCCTGTCGCCCGCGAGCTCCGCGCCAGGCGTTTCATGAAAATCATCTCGCTCGCACCCGAGGTGCTCTGATGTCGGCCAGGATCCGCAAAGGCGATACGGTCGAGGTCACGACCGGCCGGGACCGCGGCAAGCGTGGTCGGGTGCTGCGCGTCCATCCCGATCGCGATCGCGTGACGATCGAGCGCGTGAACGTGGTCAAGAAGCACCAGAAGCCGAACGCGGCGACGCGACAGGGCGGGATCATCGAGAAGGAAGCACCGATTCACGTCTCGAACGTGGCGTTGGTCCACAAGGGCGAGAAGACCCGCGTGGCCTTCCGTGTGGTCGATGGACGCAAGCTCCGCTGGAGCAAGAAGCACGACGAGGCGATCGATGGCTAGGGCGAAGAAGAAGACGGCCGAGACCGAAGGTCCGGTCGAACCGACGATCGAGGGCTACGTGCCGCGTCTGCAGGAGATCTACAAGTCCGCAGTCGCGCCCGAGCTGCAGAAGCGCTTCCAGTACAAGAGCGCCATGCAGGTGCCGCGGCTGGTGAAAGTGACGCTGAACGTCGGGCTCGGCGAAGCGACGCAGAATCCCAAGCTGCTCGATGCGGCGGCGGAGGAGATCGCGCGGATGACCGGCCAGAAGCCGATCATCCAGAAGGCCAAGAAGGCGATCGCGAACTTCCGGCTGCGCGAGAACCAGCGCATCGGCGTGACCGTGACGCTGCGCCGGGCGCGAATGTGGGAGTTCCTGGATCGGCTCGTGAATGTCGCTCTGCCCCGCGTTCGCGACTTCCGGGGCATCTCGCCGCGCGCCTTCGACGGGCGCGGCAACTACACGCTGGGCCTGCGCGAGCAGATCATCTTTCCGGAAGTGGACTACGACAAGGTCGAGAAGATCAGGGGATTGAACGTGACGATCGTGACGACGGCGGAGACCGACGAGGAGGGCCTGGCCCTGCTCACCGGGCTCGGCATGCCGTTCCGGACGTGAGGGGTCATGGCGAAGACATCCAAGCTGCAGCAACAGCAGAGGCTCCGGACGGCGCGGGTCGGCGGCAAGCTCGAGTTCCGAACCCGCTACTACAACCGCTGCGGGCGCTGCGGCCGCGCACGCGGCTACTACCGCAAGTTCGACCTGTGCCGGATCTGCCTGCGCAAGCTGGCGCTCGAGGGGAAGATCCCGGGCATCACGAAGTCGAGCTGGTGAGGGAATCGACGTGATCCACGATCCGATCGCAGACATGCTCACGCGGATTCGAAACGGCGGACGTGCGCGGCTGCTGCGCGTGAAGATGCCGAAGTCCAAGCTCAAGGTGGAAGTCGCGCGCGCGCTCCGCCAACGAGGCTACATCGCCGGCTACTCGGACGATCCCGAAGCAGCGAAGCCGACCCTGTGCGTCGAGATCCGCTATGGGGACGACGATCGCCCGGTGATCGAGGGCATCCAGCGCATCTCGAGCCCCGGACGGCGCGTCTACGTGCGGGCCAACCGGATCCCGCAGATTCGAAGCGGCCTGGGCATGGCGATCCTGTCGACGCCGCGGGGAATCATGACCGACACCGAAGCGCGTGACGCCGGCGTCGGCGGCGAGCTTCTCGCCAAGGTCTGGTGAGCGATGTCCAGGATCGGAAAACTGCCCGTCAAGCTGGCTCAGAACGTCGAGATCAAGGTCGCCGACGGGAACGTCGCCGTGAAGGGCCCCAAGGGCACGCTCGTGGAGGCGCTCGCGCCTCACTGCCGGATCGAGGTCGAGGGCGGCGAGCTGCGCGTGCTCCGCGATGCCGACACCAAGCGCGCGAAGGCGATGCACGGACTGATGCGCGCACTGCTCGCGAACATGGTCACGGGCGTGACCTCCGGCTTCTCTCGGGCGCTCGAGATCAACGGAATCGGCTATCGCGCGGAGGTCGCCGGAAAGAAGCTGACGCTCACGATCGGCTACTCGCATCCGGTCGCCATGGCGATCCCGGCCGACCTCGAGGTCGTCGCCGAGAGTCAGACACGCCTGGTCGTTCGCGGATCGAACAAGCAGAAGGTCGGCCAGTTCGCGGCCGAGATCCGCAAGGTTCGCGAGCCCGAGCCGTACAAGGGCAAGGGCATTCGCTACGCCGGCGAGGTCGTGCGCCGGAAGGTCGGCAAGACCGGAACTTCGGGAGGCTAACGGGTCATGAAGGTTTCTCGCCGGAAGGCTCTCCTCGAGCGGCGCAAGCTTCGCGTTCGCAAGCAGCTGCGGACGAGCGAGCGGCCGCAGCTCACGGTCTATCGCAGCTCGAAGCACATCTACGCGCAGATCACGGATCCGATCACGGGAAAGACGCTCACGGGCGTCTCGACGCGTTCGCCCGGCGTGCGCGAGGGCCTGGAGTCGACGAAGGACGTCGATGCGGCCAAGAAGGTCGGTACGGCGATCGCGAAGCTCGCGCAGGAGCGCGAGATCCGCGAAGTGAGCTTCAACCGAAACGGGTTCGTCTACACCGGACGAGTGAAGGCACTCGCAGACGCCGCGCGCGAAGCCGGGCTGTCTTTCTAGCAGGAGCGAGGATCGAATGGCGCGACAGAGTCTGCGACGCGAACGGTTGAATCCGAACGATTACGAACTCGAGGAGCGGGTGGTCGACATCAACCGCGTCGCGAAGGTCGTGAAGGGCGGGCGCCGCTTCGGCTTCACCGCGCTCGTGGTGCTCGGCAACGGGCAGGGCGTGGTCGGGTCGGGGCTCGGCAAGGCCAACGAGGTTCCGGAGGCGATTCGCAAGGGCATCGAGCAGGCGCGCAAGAACCTGATCAGTGTTCCGCTTCTCGAGGGGACGATTCCTCACGAGGTGAAGGGCGAGTTCGGCGCGGGCATGGTGGTGCTGCGGCCCGCGCGGCGCGGCACCGGCGTGATCGCGGGCGGCGCGGTCCGCGCGCTCTGCGAGGCCGCGGGCGTGCAGAACGTGCTCACCAAGAGCCTGGGGACGAACCGACACCACAACGTCATTCGGGCGACGCTCGACGCCTTCCGCCAGCTGCGCGTACGCGAGGAACGCATCGCCGAGCTCGCCGGCGCGGCGTCGAGCTAGGGGGCCGCACGATGGGCACGAAGAAGGCGAAGTCGACGGCGCGGATCCGCGTGCACCAGGTGCGCAGCGCGATAGGCTACGCGCCCGATCAGCATCAGACGCTGCGGGGGCTCGGGCTCGGCAAGCCGAACGCCGTCCGCGAGCTCGAAGACACGCCGGCGATCCGCGGGATGATCAAGAAGGTGCGCCACATCGTTCGCGTGGAGGGGGAGTGATGCTCGATCGGCTCAAGCCCAACCGTGGATCCCGCCGCCCGCGCAAGCGCGTCGGACGCGGCGTCGGAAGTGGCAGCGCGAAGACCTCGGGCCGCGGCACGAAGGGCGCGGGCTCGCGCGCGGGCCGGAAGCACAAGCCGCACCGTGAAGGCGGTCAGATTCCGCTGGTGATGCGCATGCCCAAGCGAGGCTTCACGAACATCTTCGAGCGCCAGCTTCAGGTCGTGAACGTGAAGGCGCTCGGACGCTTTGCATCCGGAGCGGACGTCGATGTCGCGGCGCTCGCGGAAGCCGGGCTCGTGCGCAGCGCCACCGAGCCAGTCAAGGTCCTCGGCAGCGGAGATCTCGGCGTCGCGCTCAATCTGCGAGTCGCGGCGGTCTCCGATTCGGCGCGCAAGAAGATCGAGGCGGCGGGCGGCAGCGTGGAGATCCTCGCGTCGTGACGACGAGCGCCGTCGGAAACATCGCGCGAATTCCCGAGCTGAACCGGCGCATCCTGTTCACGTTCGGGATGCTGGCGGTCTACCGCATCGGCTGCGCGGTCCCGACTCCGGGAATCGACCCGGTCGAGATTCGCAGGTACTTCGAGCAGTCCTCGGACGGAGGGATGTTCGGCCTGCTGAACCTGTTCACTGGCGGAGCTTTCGAGCAGCTCTCGATCTTCTCGCTCGGCATCATGCCCTACGTCTCGGCCTCGATCATTCTGCAGCTGCTCACCGTCGTGATCCCGAAGCTCGAGGAGCTGAAGAAGGAAGGGGAGGAGGGCCGGCGGGTGATCACCCGCTGGACGCGCTACGGCACGGTCATCCTGGCCGTCGTCCAGGGCATGCTGATGGCGACCGCGCTCGAGGGCGGAGCGCTGGGCGCGAACACCGTTCTCGAGCCGGGCTGGGCCTTCCGCTTCAGCACGATCCTGACCCTCACCGCCGGCACCTCGTTCATCATGTGGCTGGGCGAGCAGATCAACGAACGCGGGATCGGAAACGGAATCTCGCTGGTGATCTTCGCCGGCATCGTCACGAGCATCCCGTCCGCGCTCGCGCGGGTCTGGGACATGGTTCGCACCGATCAGCTGGCGCCGATCTCGGTGATCCTGCTCTTCGCGTTCATGGTGGCCGTGGTCGGCGTGATCGTCTACTTCGAACGCGCGCAGCGGCGCATTCCGATCCAATACGCGCGTCGAGTCGTCGGTCGGCGCCAGCTCGCCGGCGGCATGACCTACTTCCCGCTGCGCCTCAACACATCCGGCGTGATCCCGCCGATCTTCGCGTCCTCGCTGCTCGTGCTGCCGATCCAGATCGCGCAGTGGACAGGGATGGAAGCGATCGGCGACTTCGTGAACGACTACTTCGGCTGGAGCACCTGGGGACACAACCTCACCTACGTCGCGCTGATCATCTTCTTCGCCTACTTCTACACCGGGGTGATGTTGAACCCCGACGACGTGGCCGAGAACGTCAAGAAGAATGGCGGCTACATTCCGGGCATCCGCCCCGGCAAGCGAACCGCCGAGTACATCCAAAGGGTGATGAACCGGGTCACGGCGGTCGGCGCGCTCTACCTGGCCGCGATTTGCGTGCTTCCCAACCTGCTGCAGTCCCAGTTCGCGGTGCCGTTCATCTTCGGCGGCACGGCGCTCCTGATCGTGGTCGGCGTGGCGATGGACACCGTCGGACAGGTCGAGGCGCACCTCGTCGCGCACAACTACGACTCCTTCGTCCAGGGCGCGCGCTTGCGCGGGCGGGGCGGACGATGAGCCGGGAGCGGAATCTGATCCTGACCGGCCCACCCGGCTCCGGGAAGGGCACTCAGGCCAAGCGCCTGGTCGAGAAGTTCGGGATCCCGCAGATCTCGACCGGCGACATCCTGCGCGAAGCGGTGGCGAGCGGCTCGGCGATCGGCCAGCGCGCCAAGGCGATCATGGCCAGCGGCGAGCTGGTCCCCGACGAGGTGGTGATCGAGATCGTGCGGGACCGGCTCGATCGCGCCGACTGCAAGACGGGATTCGTGCTCGATGGCTTCCCGCGCACGCGGCCGCAGGCCGTGGCACTGGACCGGATCCTGCGCGAGCGCGGCCGCGAGCCGGTTCGCGTGCTCGCGCTCCGCGTCGCGGAAGACGAGCTGCGCAGCCGCCTGCTCGGGCGCGGCGAGGGTCGCGCGGACGACACCGAAGAGGCGGTGAAGAAGCGCCTCGAGGTGTACCGGCGCGACACCGAGGCGGTGCTCGACCACTACGCGGACGCGGTCCACCTGATCGACGGAGTCGGCGCGCTCGATGCCGTCACGGCGCGGCTTCTCGCCGCGCTCGGAGCGCGGCCGTGATCCAGCTGAAATCCAAACGCGAGCTCGAGAAGATGCGCGAGGCAGGTCGGCACGTCGGCGAGATCCTGCAACGGCTCGGCGAGATCGCGAAGCCCGGCGTGACGACGGCCGAGCTCGATCGCGCGGCGCACGCGGAGATCAGGGCGCGCAAGCTCGAGTCGTCGTTCTTGGGCTACGCGCCCGGCGACAACCCCCCGTTTCCCGCGGTGATCTGTGCCTCGGTGAACGAGGAGATCGTGCACGGGATTCCCGGCGGACGACGGCTCGTCGAGGGAGACCTGCTCAAGATCGACTTCGGCGCCGTCTGCGAGGGCTTCCACGCCGATGCGGCGATCACCGTTCCGATCGGCGAGGTCGACCTCGAGTCCCGCCGGCTGGTCTCGACCACGCTCTCGAGCCTGTACGCGGGCGTCGAGCAGATGGAGCCCGGAAAGCGCCTGGGCGACGTCGGCGCGGCCGTTCAGGAGACCGTCGAGCGCGAGGGTTTCTCGGTGGTGCGGGACTTCGTCGGTCACGGCATCGGCCGGGCCATGCACGAGCCGCCGCAATTGCCGAACTTCGGGCGCCCCGGTCGAGGACAGCGGCTCCGCGAGGGGATGGTGCTCGCGATCGAGCCGATGGTGAATGCAGGTTCGTACGAGGTCTGTCTGCGCGACGACGGCTGGACGGCCGCCACGGCCGACGGCAGGCGCTCGTGCCATTTCGAGCACACGGTGGCGATCACCGAGCACGGACCGGAAATTCTCACCCGTGTACCGGGCAGCCACCAGGGAGGCAGGCCGTGAAGGTCCGCGCGAGCGTCAAGAAGATGTGTGTCAAGTGCAAGCTCATCCGCCGCAAAGGCGTGCTGCGGGTGATCTGCGAGAACCCCAAACACAAGCAGAGGCAGGGCTAGAGCATGGCTAGAATCGCCGGAGTCGATCTGCCGCGGGAGAAGGCGGTCCGGGTCGCTCTGACCTACATCTACGGGATCGGGAACACCTCGGCCCTGCGGATCTGCGACGAGGCGGGGGTTTCCCCGACCACGAAGACCTTCGATCTCGACGAGAGCGAGGTCGTCCGACTTCGCGACGTGATCCAGGGTCAGTACAAGGTCGAGGGTGATCTGCGCCGCGAGGTGCAGCAGAACATCAAGATGCTGATGGACATCGGCTGCTATCGCGGCCTTCGCCATCGCAAGGGGCTTCCGGTGCGCGGTCAGCGCACCCACACCAACGCGCGTACCCGGAAGGGTCCGCGCAAGACCGTCGCTGGCAAGAAGCAGGCGACGAAGAAGTGAGCGCTCGATGGGCGTAGCCAAGGCAAAGAAGGTCAAGAAGAAGGTCCGGAAGAACATCCAGACCGGCGTCGCGCACATCCTGTCGACGTTCAACAACACCGTCATCACGATCACCGACGTGGCCGGCAACACGATCGCGGCCTCGTCGGCGGGGCAGGTCGGCTTCAAGGGCTCGCGCAAGTCGACGCCCTACGCCGCGCAGATCTGCGCGGAGGACGTGGCGAAGAAGGCGATGGAGCACGGCGTGCGCCAGATCGGCGTGGTCGTGAAGGGCCCGGGTGCGGGTCGCGAGCCGGCCGCGCGCGGGCTCCAGGCCGCCGGCTTCAAGGTCACCTACATCCGCGACGTCACGCCCATCCCCCACAACGGCTGCCGCCCGCCGAAGCGGCGCCGCGCCTAAGGAGTCCTCTTGGCTCGCTACAACGATTCGGTCTGCAGACTCTGTCGCCGGGAGGGCATGAAGCTCTTCTTGAAGGGCGACCGCTGCTTCACGGACAAGTGCTCGATCGAGCGGCGCAACTATCCGCCCGGCCAGCACGGCCAGGGGCGGCCGAAGTTCTCGGACTACGGGCTGCAGCTGCGCGAGAAGCAGAAGGTGCGCAGGATCTACGGCCTGCTCGAGCGGCAGTTCCGCAAGACCGTCGCCGAGGCGTCGCGAATGAAGGGCGTCAAAGGCGAGAACCTGATGGCGCTCCTGGAACGGCGGCTCGACAACGTGATCTTCCGGCTCGGCTTCGTGACTGCGCGGACCGAGGCACGGCAGCTGGTCCGGCACGGTCACTTCGCCGTCAACGGCAAGCGCGTCGACATACCGTCGTACCGCGTGCGCAAGGGCGACAAGGTCGAGCTCACCGAGCGCGGCCAGAAGGCCGCCCGGATCGAGGGCGCGCTCGCCGCGCTGGAGAGTCGGAGCGTGCCGAGCTGGCTCTCGGTCGACAAGGCCCAGAAGCAGGGTACGATCCTCGGCGATCCGGTCCGCGACGAGATCACGCTTCCGATCCAGGAGCAGCTCATCATCGAGCTCTACTCCCGCTAGTCGACGCGGGCGCGATCGGACGCGCCCGCACCTGCATTCCCACCCATCTCGGAACATCACCGGAGGAGACGCATGAACGTCGAACTCATGGTCAGAAACTGGCAGACGCTGATTCGACCGCGGCGAATCGACGTCGAGGACAATCTCTCGTCGACCTACGGAAGGTTCGAGTGCGCTCCACTCGAGCGTGGCTTCGGCCTGACGCTGGGTAACTCGCTGCGCCGTGTGCTCCTGTCGTCGCTGCAGGGCGCGGCGATCACCTCGATCCGGATCGAGGGAGTGCAGCACGAGTTCAGCACGATTCCGGGCGTCCTCGAGGACGTGACCGACGTGATCCTGAATCTGAAGGAGGTTCGGCTGCGCGCGAACGCGCTCGGACCGAAGCAGATCCAGATCAAGAAGTCGGGCGCGGGACCGGTGACGGCGGGCGACTTCACGTCGCCGGACCAGACGGTCGAGATCCTCGAGCCCGGCCACCACGTCGCGACCCTCTCCCAGGACGCGGAGTTCTCCCTCACCGCGACCGTCGAGGTCGGCAAGGGCTTCGTGCTCGCGGAGAAGAACGCCAAGGAGGAGCAGCCGATCGGGACCATTCCGATCGACTCGATCTTCTCGCCGGTGCGCAAGGTGAACTACACCGTCACCAACGCGCGAATCGGACGCGAGACCGACTACGACCGGCTGGTGCTCGAGATCTGGACCGACGGCTCGGTGAGCCCGGGCGATGCGCTCGCGTTCTCGGCCAAGATCCTCAAGGACCAGCTCTCGATCTTCATCAACTTCGAGGAGCAGGCCGAGTACCCTGTGCCCGGCCCCGCGCCGATCCTGGCGCCCAACGAGATCCTCTATCGTCCGGTGGACGAGCTAGAGCTCTCGGTGCGCTCCGCGAACTGCCTGCAGAACGCCAACATCAAGTACATCGGCGAGCTGGTCCAGCGCAGCGAGTCGGAGATGCTGAAGACCAAGAACTTCGGCCGCAAGTCGTTGAACGAGATCAAGGAGGTCCTCGCCGGGCTCGGACTCGAGTTCGGAATGAGGCTCGACAGCTTCCCCGCGCGCAAGGAGCTCGACCGGATGCGCGAGGATGCCCACGCCTGAGAGGACGCCATGCGTCATAGCAATGCCAACCGAAAACTGTCCCGCAGCCCTTCGCACCGCCGTGCGATGCTGCGCAACCTCGTCACGTCGCTGCTCGAGCACGAAGAGGTGCGCACGACCACGGCCAAGGCGAAGGAGGTGCGCCGGCTGGCCGAGCGGATGATCACGCTCGGCAAGCGGGGAACGCTCGCCTCGCGCCGCAGGGCGCTCGAGACGATCCGCAGCAAGGCCGTCGCGAAGAAGCTCTTCGATCAGCTGGCTCCGCGCTACGGCGCTCGGCCGGGCGGCTACACGCGGATCTTCAAGCTGGGTACACGCCACGGTGACAACGCCGAGATGTCGCTGATCCAGCTCGTGGACATGCAGAAGTCGGCCGGATCGGGAGCCGACGCGGGCCATTGAGTCCGAATCGCAGCCGCGTCGGCGTCCTGCTCGCGGCCGTGGCGGTGTTCGCGGCGGGCATCGCCGTCCTCGCCTGGCTCAGGGAGCCGTCCCGCCCCTCGCTGCGACCCGGCTCGGCCGCGCCGCCCTTCTCGCTGCCCTTCGCGGACGGCGGGAGCACGAGCCTCGAGGCGTTTCGCGGTCGGGTCGTGTTCGTGAACTTCTGGGCGACTTGGTGCGCGCCGTGTCGGGAAGAGGCCCCCTCGCTGGAACGGCTGTACCGGGCCGCGCGCGCGGAGGGCTTCGAGGTGCTCGGCATCTCGGTGGACTCCGAGCAGGACGAGGCCGCGGTCGAACGATTCGTCCGCGAGCTCGGCCTCACGTTCCCGATCCCGCGCGACCCCCACAAACGTGTGTACTCCGCGTACCAGGTCTCGGGCGTACCCGAGACGTTCCTGGTGGACCGCCAGGGGCGAGTGCTCGAACGCTTCGTGGGCCCTCAGAATTGGGACGACCCGCGCTATCTTCGCGCGATCCGGCATGCGCTCGCGTCGGGCGAGCGTCCGAGCTCGGAAGGGGGGTAGCGGTGGCCGACGAGCCGCAGGGAGTCGAACAGCGCACGTCGCTGCGGGCGCTCTTCTGGATCGGACCTCTGGCCGCGCTTCTCGGCGCCGCGGGCGCGCTCTTCCACGACGCGAACAGCGGCCTCCGCGCCGTCATGCAGCTGCAGACGGAGCTCGACGAGGCGGATCTGCGACTGGACCGGCTGCACGAGGAGCGCGCCGACCTGCAGCTCCGCGCCGAGCGGCTGCGCTCCGATCCGGTCGAGATCGAGACCGTTGCGCGCGAGTCGCTGGGCATGGTCCGCCCGGGCGAGATCGTGGTCCGATTGCCGCGCCCCCCCGCTCCGGCGGAGCGAACGCGAGATTGACCGCCGCCGGGCTACGAGCTACCCGAACCAGCCATGCGTGACGAGGTCCAGAAGCTCCTCGAGGCGGCGGCGGAGCGCGTCCTGCGCGAGCATGCGCCCGACGCGCTGGCGCTCGTCGAGACGCTGTCGGTCGTGCCCGGCAAGACGATCGAGCACGGGGACTTCGCGTCGAACGCTGCGCTCGCCCTGGCCAAGCCGATGCGTCGCCCGCCGCGCGCGGTGGCGGAGCTGCTGCAGGCCGCGCTTCTCGACGAGAGCGGCGTGCTCGAGCGCACCGAGATCGCGGGGCCGGGCTTCCTGAACTTCTTCCTCGCGCGCAACCGCTGGCACGCGGTCGTCTCGCGAATCCTGCGCGAGGGGGATTGCTTCGGGCGCAGCGACGCGGGGCAGGGCAAGGCGGTGATGGTCGAGTTCGTCTCGGCCAATCCGACCGGGCCGCTCACGATCGGACACGGCCGCAACGCGGTGCTTGGTGACTGCATCGCGCGCCTGCTCGAAGCGACCGGTCACAAGGTCACGCGCGAGTACTATTTCAACGATGCGGGCCGCCAGATGCGCGTGCTCGCGCAGTCGCTTCGCGCGCGTTACCTGCAGCTTCTCGGCGACGCCGCGGAGCTGCCGGAGGAGGGCTATCAGGGCGAGTACCTGGTCGAGATCGCGCGCGCCCTGGTCGACGAGGTCGGCGAGGGATTCCGCGCGGCCGACGAAGGCCGCTTCCGGGAGCGCGCGGTCGGGGCGATCTTCGCCGAGATCGAGCGGACGCTCGCGAGCCTGGGGGTCCGCTTCGACTCCTACTTCAACGAGCACACGCTCTTCGAGCGCGGCCTGGTGGAGACGACGATCGCGGACCTGCGCGCGCGCGGTCTGGTCTTCGAGCAGGAGGGCGCGGTCTGGCTGCGCTCGACGGGCTTCGGGCTCGAGCGCGATCGCGTGCTCGTGAAGTCCACCGGCGAAGCGACGTATCTGCTCCCCGACGTCGCCTATCACCGCGAGACGCTGCAGCGCGGCTTCGAGACCGTGATCGACGTTCTCGGCCCGGATCACATCGCGCAGTTCCCGTACGTGAAGTCCGCGCTCGAGGCGCTCGGCTGTGACGCCGGCCGGGTCGAGCTCGTCATGTACCAGTGGGTGAACCTGCGCCAGGCCGGCGAGCTCGTGAAGATGTCCACGCGGGCGGCCAGGTTCGTCAGCGTCGACGAGGTGCTGGCGAAGGTCGGCCGCGACGTGTTCCGCTATTTCATGGTCGAGCGCCGTGCGGACACGCACCTGGACTTCGACCTGGATCTCGCCGCGGAGCGATCCGACCGCAATCCCGTCTACAAGGTCCAGTACGCGCACGCGCGCCTGTCGAGCATCCTGCGCAAGGCGGCCGACGAAGGGCTCGTGCTCGCGGCCGATCCCGGCGGCCTTCCGCTTCACCTCTTGGTGTCGCCCGAGGAGATCGAGCTCGCCAAGCTGCTCGGCCGCTGGCCCGACACGGTCCGGCACGCCGCGGACGAGCGCGAGCCCCAGGAGATCGCGCGCTACCTGCTCGAGCTCGCGAACGGCTTCAACACCTACGTCTCGGACGGGAAGCGGCACCGGGTGGTGTCACAGGACCGCGAGCTGTCGAGCGCTCGGCTCGCCCTGGTTTCGGCGGTGCGAATTGCGCTCGCCAGCGGCCTCGGGCTGCTCGGCATCGAGGCGCCGGAGAGGATGTAGCGGATGCCCAGACACGACGACGAGGAGCGCGGGACTCGCGGCCGGCCGACCGGCGCTCTGCTGCTGCGCTTCGCCTACGGTGCCGGGCTGATCGCATTGGGCGCCTGCCTCGGAATCGTGATCGGCTCGCTCACCGAGACGCCGCGACTTCTGCTCGAGCGGCTGCGCGGGCCGGTCGAGACGGTCGAGCTCGGCACGCCCGCCCCCGCGAAGGCGGCGGGATCCGCGGCGAGCGCTCCGCTGGAGCGCTTCGGAGAGCTGCAAGAGGGCAAACGGCCGAAGCCCTCGGGCGAGCCTGCCGAAGCGAAGCCGGAGCCAGAGCTCGAGCCGCCGCCCGAGCGGGTTCCCCCCGCCGAGCTCGAGCCTGCGCCGCCAGTCGCCGCAGCTCCTGTCGCCGAGCCGCCACCCGTGCCTGCCGGCGATCCTGCCGAGCCACCGGCTGCTCCGCGGCCGCAGAGCGCCGTCGTGCAGGTCGCCTCGTTCGTCGAGCGCAAGCCGGCCGAGGAGCTGGTCGCAAAGCTCGGGGGCAGCGGCTTCGACGCGTACGTGAGCCAGCCTGCGGCCCAGAACGGCCGCTTCCGCGTGCGCGTCCGGCCCGGCACGGGAGAGAGCTCGGAGGATCTCGCCAAGCGTTTGCGTGGCGTCGGCTTCGATACCTGGGCGACATCGGAGTGAGTCGGATGGCCGAGAGCTCGCCAGCCGACGCGACGCCGGCTTCGCGTTGGCTCGTGACGGGGGCGGGCGGCCAGCTGGGCCGCGCAGTCCTGGCGCTCGCGGGCGCGAACCGGATCTGCGCGCTGGGCGCACGCCACGACGAGCTCGACATCGCGGATGCTGCGTCGGTGAAGGCTGCGCTAGTGCGGCTTCGTCCCGACGTGGTCCTGAACTGCGCTGCGTTCACCGCCGTCGATCGCTGCGAGAGCGAGCCGGAGACCGCGCGGCGGGCCAACGCCGTCGGGCCCGAGGTGCTCGCTGCCGCCTGCGCGGGCGGGCCGCTGCTCGTGCACGTCTCGACGGACTACGTGTTCGGCGGCCGCGCACACAAGCCGATTCCCGAGAACGCCCGGACCGCACCTGCCGGCGTGTACGGGCGCAGCAAGCTCGAGGGCGAACGAGCGGTCGCCCGCGCCGGCGGCGAGTTTCTGGTCGTCCGTACCCAGTGGGTCTTCGGGCCGGGGCCGAACTTCGTTCGGACGATCCTGCGCGCCGCGGCGCAGGGCGGACCGCTTCGCGTGGTCGAGGATCAGCTCGGCCGGCCGACGTGGACGACGGCGCTGGCACGCGCGATCTTCCGAGCGGTCGAGGTCGGCGCCCGCGGGCGACTCCATCTCGCCTGCGAGGGAGTGGCATCGTGGTTCGATTTCGCGCGCGCGGTCGTCGACGAGGGTGCTCGACGCGGATTGAATCCGCGCGTCGAGGTGCTCGCGATCCCGAGCCGCGAGATGCCGCGGCCGGCCGCGCGGCCGGCGTACGGCGTGCTCGGGCTCGAGCGGGCGCGGGGGCTGGGTCTTTCGCTGCCACACTGGCGCGAGGCGCTCGGGGGATACCTCGACGCGGAACGGGAGGGACGGGATGCGTAGGGCGCTGATCCTGGGAGGCTCCGGCTTCATCGGCTCGCACCTGTGCCGGCGTTTCCTCGCCGACGGCTGGGAAGTCGTGTGCATGGACAATCTGCTCACCGGCCGGCTCCGGAACATCGAGGACCTGTTCGGCCAGGATCGCTTCCGCTTCGTGAAGCACGACGTGACGAACTTCATCCACGTTCCCGGGCCGCTCGACGCGGTGCTGCACTTCGCATCGCCCGCGAGCCCGATCGACTTCGAGCGACTTCCGATCCAGATCCTGAAGGTCGGCGCGCTCGGCACGCACAACGCGCTCGGCGTCGCCAAGGAGAAGGGCGCGCGCTTCCTGCTGGCCTCGACCTCGGAGTGCTACGGCGATCCGGAGGTGAACCCGCAGCCGGAAACGTACTGGGGAAACGTGAACCCGGTCGGCATCCGCGGCGTCTACGACGAGGCCAAGCGCTTCGCCGAGGCGATGACGATGGCCTACCACCGCTATCACGGCGTCGACGTCCGCATCGTGCGCATCTTCAACACCTACGGACCCGGAATGCGGCCCGACGACGGCCGCATGATTCCCGCGTTCTTCAGCCAGGCGCTGCGCGGCGAGGATCTCACGGTCTTCGGCGACGGCCAGCAGACGCGAAGCATCAACTACGTCTCGGACCTGGTCGAGGGCATCGTGCGCCTGCTCGCCTGCGACTACGTCGGTCCGGTCAACATCGGAAATCCCCAGGAGATGACCGTGCTCGAGGTCGCGGAGCGGATCGCCAAGATCGCGGGCGTGAGCGCGAGCGTGGTGCACCGCGACCTGCCGCCCGACGATCCGAAGGTGCGCCGGCCCGACATCAGCCTGGCGCGGCGCGTGCTCGGCTGGGAGCCCGCGGTCACGCCCGACGAGGGCCTGCGCCGGACGCTGCCCTATTTCGAGGCCGAGCTCGGACGTTCCAAAGCGTGAGCATCGCCGCCGCCAGGATCCGCAACTTCGCGATCATCGCGCACATCGACCACGGCAAGTCGACGCTCGCGGATCGCCTGCTCGAGCTGACCGAGACGGTCGCCTTGCGCGACCGCACCGATCAGATGACGGACAGCATGGATCTGGAGCGCGAGCGCGGGATCACGATCAAGGCGCAGACCGTGCGCATGAGCTACCGGGCGGCCGACGGCCAGGACTACGTGCTGAACCTGATCGACACCCCCGGCCACGTCGACTTCCACTACGAGGTCTCCCGGTCGCTGGCGGCGTGCGAGGGGGCGCTTCTGGTCGTCGACGCCGCGCAGGGCGTCGAGGCGCAGACGGTGGCGAATGCCGAGCTCGCGATCGCCGCCGGAATCGAGCTGATTCCGGTGATCAACAAGATCGACCTGCCCAACGCCGACCTCGAGCGCGCCGTCCGCGAGATCGAGGACATCGTCGGGATTCCGGCGGACGAGGCGCTCGCGGTGTCGGCGAAGACCGGGCAGGGCGTGCCCGCGATCCTCGAGGCGATCGTCGCGAAGATCCCGCCGCCGAAGGGCGATCCCGATGCGCCGCTCCGCGGCTTGATCTTCGACAGCTGGTACGACCCGTTCCTGGGCGCGACGATGCTGGTGCGCATCGTCGACGGCGAGCTCGCGAAGCGCTCGCGGGTGCGGCTGCTCTCGTCCGGACGCGATCACGACGTGACGCTTCTCGGTGTTCCACAGCTCCGCGTGAAGCCGATCGAGTCGGTCGGCGTGGGCGAGGTCGGGGTGGTCGCGGCGAGCATTCGCGACCCGAAAGCGGTGCGGATCGGCGACACGCTCACCGACGCCGCGCGGCCCGCGACCGTTCCGCTCGAGGGTTTCAAGCCGATGCAGCCGATGGTCTGGAGCGGCCTGTATCCGGCGGACACGGGCAGCTACGAGGCGCTGCGTGCGGCGCTCGAGAAGCTGCAGCTGAACGACTCGTCGATGAGCGCCGAGCCCGAGACCAGCGGCGCGCTCGGCTTCGGCTTCCGCTGCGGCTACCTGGGCCTGCTGCACATGGAGATCGCGCAGGAGCGCCTGGAGCGCGAGTTCGGGCTCGACCTGATCATCACCGCCCCGACCGTGGTGTACCGCGTGAAGCGGACGGACGGTAGCGAGTTCGAGCTGCACCGACCGAGCGATCTGCCGGATCCCAACGAGATCGAGGAGATCCTCGAGCCGCGCATCCTGGCGCAGATCCACATGCCGACGCCGTACCTCGGTGCGGTGCTCCAGCTCTGCGAGGAGCGGCGCGGGATCCAGCGAGATCTGATCGTGCACAGCGACCGGCGCGCGGTGCTTCGCTACGACCTGCCGCTGGCCGAGGTCGCGGTCGACTTCTACGACCGGCTCAAATCCGTGAGCCGCGGCTACGCGTCGATGAACTACGACCTGATCGGCTTCGCGCCCGAGGACCTGGTCAAGGTGGACGTGCTGGTGAACTCCGAGGCGGTCGATGCGCTCTCGATCATCGTCCACCGGGACTCGGCCTACCGGCGCGGTCTCGCGCTGATCGCGCGCATGAAAGAGCACATCCCGCGCCAGATGTACGAGGTCGCGCTGCAGGCCGCGATTGGCACGAAGGTGGTGGCGCGCGTGAACGTGAAGGCGCTGCGCAAGAACGTCACCGCGAAGTGTTACGGCGGAGACATCACGCGCAAGAAGAAGCTGCTCGAGAAGCAGAAGGAAGGCAAGAAGCGCATGAAGCAGATCGGACGCGTGGAAATCCCCCAGGCGGCGTTCCTCGCCGTGCTCTCGAGCGACGAGTAGGCGGGGCAGCGTGGCGAAATCCGAATCGACCGAAGCCGGCGCGCCCGCGAAGCCGCGCTTCGAGACGCTGCGCGCGATTCTCTGGGCTGCGCTGATCGCGCTGGCGATTCGCTCCTTCGTGGTCGAGCCGTTCAAGATCCCGTCCGGATCGATGATCCCCACGCTTCTGGTCGGCGATTACGTGCTGGTGAACAAGTTCTCCTACGGCGTGCGCCTGCCGATCACCGGCACGCTGCTCTTCGGCGAGCGTCCGCCCTCGCGCGGGGACGTGGTCGTGTTCCGCTGGCCCGACGATCCGAGCCAGGACTACATCAAGCGCGTGATCGGATTGCCCGGCGACCGGATCCAGATCATCGACCGCAGGCTCTGGCTGAACGGCCAGCTCGTCGATCGCATCGACGAGGGCGCGTACGCGATGCCGTCGGACGGATCTTCGAGTCCGGGCTCGGCCGCACGCTACCGGGAGCGGAATCCCGAGGGCCTGGAGTACACGGTCCTGCAGGCCCCGGGGCAGATCGCCGGACCCGCCGACCGGCGCGGGCCATGGCTCGTCCCGGAAGGCCACTACTTCATGATGGGCGACAACCGCGACAACTCCCGCGACAGCCGGCTCTGGGATCACCCGTTCGTCTCGCCGGAGCAGATCAAGGGCCGCGCGTTTCTGATCCATTGGTCCTGGGTCGTCGCCTCGGCGGAGCAGGCGCCGCGCAGCTTCATCGGCGATCTGTTCTTCACGCTCTGGCGAGTGGTGACGTTCCAAGTCGAGGAGATCCGCTGGGGCCGCATCGGGAGCAAGGTCGGCGGCCCGGCAGATTGACGCTCCGGAGCGCGTCGGATAGGCTTCGCGCCGACTCCTTTTAAACCCATCCCGAGAGGTGGGCAAAGGCGGAAATGAGCAACCCGGAGACTCCGGCAGGATCCCAGACCGCGGCCGAGCGCGGACCCGAGCGAGAGCTCGCCAAGGGCCGTGTCGTCCTCGACGCCGCGGGAATCCAGCGCGCCACGACCCGGATCGCGCACGAGATCCTCGAGAGCCAGCCGGACGTCTCGGAGCTCGTCGTCGTCGCGATCGTTAGAGGCGGCGAGCCGGTCGCCAAGCTCGTGACCGCGCGCCTCGAGCAGCTCTCGACGCGGACGATTCCGCTCGGCGCGCTCGACATCACGCTCTACCGCGACGACGTCGTCGCGCGCGGAGTGCGCCCCATGCCCCGGCCGACGCGAATGCCGTTCTCCGTCGACGGGAAGCGCGTCGTGCTGGTCGACGACGTGATGTTCACCGGCCGCACCATCCGCGCGGCCATGGACGCGGTGCTCGACTTCGGACGGCCGGCCTCGATCCAAGTGGCGACGCTGGTCGATCGCGGCCACCGCGAGCTGCCGATCAAGGTCGACTTCGTGGGCAAGAACATCCCGACCGCGCGCGCGGAGCAGGTCGTGCTGCGCAAGCGGGCGGACGGCGAGCTCGAGGTCGTGGTCGTATGAGGCACTTGCTCGGCATCGAGGAGATGAGCCGCGACGAGATCGAGCGCGTGCTCGAGACGTCGGAGGCGATGCTCGAGATCTCGCAGCGCGAGATCAAGCGGGTTCCGACGCTGCGCGGACGGACCGTGATCAACGTCTTCCTCGAGTCGTCGACGCGCACGCGCGTGAGCTTCGAGATCGCGGCCAAGCGGCTCTCGGCCGACGCGATCAACGTGACCCGCTCCGGGTCGAGTCTCTCGAAGGCGGAGACCCTCGCGGACATGGCGAGGAATCTCGCCGCGATGAGCGCCGACGTGCTCGTCGTGCGCGACTCGGTGGCGGGCGTGCCGCACATGCTGGCCGAGCGCGTTCGGGTGCCGGTCGTGAATGCGGGCGACGGCTGCCACGAGCATCCGACCCAGGCGCTGCTCGACGCCTTCACGCTGCGCCAGTCGCTCGGCTCGCTCGAAGGACGGGTCGTGGCGATCGTGGGGGACATCTCGCACAGCCGCGTGGCGCGCTCCGACATCCACTGCTTCACCAAGCTGGGCGCCGAGGTTCGCGTCGCCGCGCCGCCGACGATGATGCCCGCGGGAATCGAGGGGATGGGCGTGAAGCCCTGCTACTCGATGGCCGAAGCGCTGCCCGGAGCCGACGTGATCGTGATGCTGCGGATCCAGCAGGAGCGCCTGGCCGGCGCGCTGTTCCCCTCGGTTCGCGAGTACGCGGGCACCTTCGGGCTGAATGCGCGCACGCTCGCGCTCGCCAAGCCCGAGGCGATCGTGCTGCATCCCGGCCCGATCAACCGCGGCGTCGAGATCGCGAGCGACATCGCCGACGCAGAGCCGTCGCGGATCCTCGACCAGGTGACCAACGGAGTGGCGGTGCGCATGGCGGTGCTCTACCTGCTGACCGGAGGCGGACGATGAGCAGATTGCGCATCACGGGCGCGCGCCTGCTCGACCCGGCGAGCGGACGGGACGAGCTCGGCTCGCTCGATGTCGAGGACGGTCGGATCGTGGCTCTGGGCCGCGAGCCGGCGGGCGTGCCCGACGAGGTGTTCGAGGCCAACGGGCTCTGGCTCGCGCCCGGCTTCGTCGATCTGCACACGCACCTGCGCGAGCCGGGACAGGAGTACAAGGAGGACATCGAGACCGGAACCAGGTCCGCGGCCGCCGGTGGCTACACCCTGGTGTGTTGCATGGCGAACACCGATCCGGTGAACGACAGCCCCGCCGTGACCGAGTACATCCAGCGCCGCGCGCGCGAATCCGGAAACGTGCGCGTGCGCGTGATCGCGGCCGCGACGCAGGGACTTCGCGGCGAGATCATGTCGGAGATGGCGGGGCTCGCGGCCGCGGGCGCCGTGGCGTTTTCGGACGACGGCTCGGTGATCATGGACGCCGCCGTGATGCGCCGCGTGCTCGAGTACGCGCGCGGCATCGGTCGGCCGGTGATCGCGCACTGCGAAGATCTGAACCTGCGCGGCGCGGGCGTCGTCCACGAGGGCTCGCACGCGACCTGCTGCGGGCTTCCCGGCTCGCCCGGCGAGGCCGAGACGGTGATGGTCGCACGCGATCTCGAGCTGGCCCGGCTCACCGGCGCCCACCTGCACGTCGCGCACGTCTCGGCCGCGCGCTCGGTCGAGCTGATCCGCGAGGCGAAGACCGCCGGCGTGCGCGTGACGGCCGAGGTCACGCCCCACCACCTGTTCCTCACCGACGAGGAGATCCGGGGCTACGACACCAACAAGAAGATGGCGCCACCGCTGCGCACCGCGCGCGATCGGGAGGCGCTGCGGCAGGGGCTCGCCGACGGGACGCTCGACTGCATCGCCACCGACCACGCGCCGCACGCGCACTACGAGAAGGACGTCGAGTTCGTCGCGGCACCGTTCGGTGTCGTCGGGCTCGAGACGTCGCTGTCGATCGGGCTCGAGCTGGTTCGCGAGGACGTTCTGTCGCCACTGGCGCTGATCGATCGCATGTCCACGCGACCCGCGCGCGTCTTCGGGGTCGGCGGCGGCACGCTCGAGCCCGGGGCCCCGGCAGATCTGGTGCTGGTCGACCCCGAGCGCAGCTACAAGGTCGAGGTCTCGGGGCTGGAATCGCGCTCGAAGAACTCCGCGTTCCTGGGACGGGAGCTCAGCGGCCGGGCCCTGCGCACCTGGGTCGGGGGAAGGATCGCGTTCGCGCTGGATGAAGAGGGCAGTCGATGAGCGAGGGGAAATCCGAGGCGGTGCTCGTGCTCTCGGACGGGACCGTGTACCGCGGCACCGGATTCGGCGCGCGGATGGAAGGCGCGGGCGAGGTGGTCTTCCACACCGGAATGAGCGGATACCAGGAGATCCTCACCGATCCGTCCTACGCCGGGCAGATCGTCGCCATGACCTATCCCGAGATCGGCAACACCGGCTGCAACCCGCTGGACGACGAATCGAGCGGCGTGTTCCTGCGCGGCTTCGTGGTGCGCGATCACGTGGACTTCCCGTCGAACTGGCGCAGCCGCGAATCGCTCCAGGAGTTCCTGGTCCGGCATCGCGTCCCGGGCATCTCGGGCATCGACACGCGCGCGCTGGTGCGCCGGCTGCGCACGGCCGGCGCGATGAACGGCATCGTCGCGCATGCGCCGTTCGACCTGGAAGCGCTGCGCTCCCGCGCGGGAGCCCTTCCATCGATGGCGGGGCTGAATCTCGTCGACGGGGTCACCTGCAAGAAGCCGTACGAGTGGCGCGAAGGCACCGAGTGGACGCTGCACGCGGCCGCGACCGGCCCGCGCCGCCGCGTCGTCGCGTACGACTACGGGATCAAGCGGAACATCCTGCGCGAGCTGGTGAACGCGGGCTTCGACGTGACCGTCGTGCCGGCCGATACGCCCGCCCGCGAAGCGCTCGCGCTAGCGCCGGACGGCGTCTTCCTCTCCAACGGCCCGGGCGATCCGGCCGCGGTGAGCTACGCGATTCCGATCGTGCGCGAGCTGATCGCCGCGCGAGTCCCGATCTTCGGGATCTGCCTCGGCCACCAGATCCTCGGCCTGGCGCTGGGCGGCACGACGCGCAAGCTCCGCTTCGGCCACCACGGCGCCAACCAGCCCGCGCGCGACGAGCAGAGCCGGCGCGTGATGATCGCCTCGGAGAACCACGGCTTCGCGGTCGATGCCGCGGCGCTCGCGAAGGCGCAAGACGTCGAAGTCACGCACGTGAACCTGAACGACGACACGATCGAGGGGCTGCGGCATCGCCGCTTGCCGCTCTTCTCCGTGCAGTACCACCCCGAGGCCTCGCCGGGTCCACACGACACTGCGTACCTCTTCCGCCGCTTCCGCGAGCTCGTGGAGTCCACGCATGCCTAGAGATCCGTCGCTGCGCAAGGTCCTGCTGATCGGCGCCGGCCCGATCGTGATCGGACAGGGCTGCGAGTTCGACTACTCGGGCACGCAGGCGTGCAAGGCGCTGAGCGAGGAAGGCATCGAGGTGGTGCTGGTGAACTCCAACCCGGCCACGATCATGACCGACCCCGAGTTCGCCTCGCGCACCTACGTGGAGCCGATCACGGTCGATACGATCGCGCAGATCCTCGAGCGCGAACGGCCCGATGCCGTGCTGCCGACGCTCGGCGGCCAGACGGCGCTGAACGCGGCGATCGGCCTGGCCGAGACCGGCATCCTCGAGCGGCTCGGCATCCGGCTGATCGGCGCGCAGCTTCCCTCGATCTTGATGGCCGAGGACCGCTCGCTCTTCCGCGCCGCGATGAGCGAGATCGGCCTGCGCACGCCGCGCTCCGTGTACGTGACCGACATCGAGCAGGCGAAGGCCGTGCTCGAGGAGATCGGACTGCCGGCGATCATCCGGCCGAGCTTCACGCTCGGCGGCTCGGGCGGCTCGATCGCGCAGACGGCCGAGGAGTTCGAGGCCAAGCTCGCCTGGGGCCTGCACCTGTCGCCGCGCGGGGAGGTCCTGGTCGAGGAATCGGTGCTCGGCTGGAAGGAGTACGAGCTCGAGGTGATGCGCGACCGCGCCGACAACGTCGTGATCATCTGTTCGATCGAGAACTTCGATCCGATGGGCGTCCACACCGGCGACTCGATCACGGTCGCGCCCGCGCAGACGCTCACCGACAAGGAATACCAGCGGATGCGCGACGCGGCGATCGCGATCATCCGGAAGATCGGCGTCGAGACGGGCGGCTCGAACATCCAGTTCGCCGTGAACCCGGCAAACGGCGACATGACCGTGATCGAGATGAATCCGCGCGTGTCGCGGAGCTCCGCGCTGGCCAGCAAGGCGACCGGCTTTCCGATCGCGAAGATCGCCGCGAAGCTCGCGATCGGCTACACGCTCGACGAGATCCCCAACGACATCACGCGCTCGACGCCCGCGAGCTTCGAGCCGACGATCGACTACGTCGTCACCAAGATTCCGCGCTTCACCTTCGAGAAGTTCCCCAAGGCGGACCGGCGACTCGGCGTGCAGATGAAGTCGGTCGGCGAGGTGATGGCGATCGGGCGCACGTTCCGCGAGTCGCTCCAGAAGGGCATCCGCTCGCTCGAGATCGACCGCTACGGCTTCGAGCCGGTCGACGCCGACGACACGGCGCTGGAGGGAATGCTCCGCGAGCCCGGCCCGGAGCGGCTCTGGGCGGTCGGCGAGGCGTTCCGGCGCGGGCGCACGCTCGAGTGGGTGAACGGGGCCACCGCGATCGACCCGTGGTTCCTCTTCCACGTGAGCGAGATCATTCTCGACGAGGCGCGCTTCGCCGATCCCGCGACGCGAGATCTGTTGCGCGCGAAACGCGCCGGCTTCTCGGACCGACGGCTCGCGGCCCTCGCGGGCACCCGCGAGGACGAAATCCGGGCCCAGCGCAGGCGCGAGCGCATCGCGCCGGTCTACAAGCGGGTCGACACCTGCGGCGCGGAGTTCGAGGCGAACACGCCCTACATGTACTCCACCTACGACCAGGAGTGCGAGGCCCGGCCGTCTTCGAATCGGAAGATCATCATTCTCGGCGGCGGCCCGAACCGGATCGGGCAGGGCATCGAGTTCGACTATTGCTGCGTGCACGGCCTGATGGGTCTGGCCAAGGACGGCTACGAGACCATCATGGTGAACTGCAATCCCGAGACCGTCTCGACCGACTACGACTCGAGCGATCGGCTCTACTTCGAGCCGCTCACGCTCGAGGACGTGCTGGAGATCGTCGAGGTCGAGAGACCGCAGGGCGTGATCGTGCAATTCGGCGGTCAGACCCCGCTGCGCCTGGCCGTGCCGCTGGCGCGCGCGGGAGTTCCGATCATCGGCACCTCGCCCGACGCGATCGATCGCGCCGAGGATCGCGAGCGTTTCGCGGCACTGCTCACCAAGCTCGGCCTGCGCCAGACCGAGAACGGCACCGCGCGAAGCGTCGAGGCGGCGCGCGAGCTCGCGGAGCGCATCGGCTACCCGGTGCTGGTGCGGCCGTCCTACGTGCTGGGCGGGCGCGCGATGCAGATCGTCCATGATTCCCAGCAGCTCGACACCTACATGCGAGAGGCGGTGACCGTCTCGCCCGAGCATCCGGTGCTGGTCGACCGGTTCCTCTCCAACGCGATCGAAGTCGACGTCGACGCGCTCTGCGATGGCACGCAGGCCGTGATCGCGGGAATCATGGAGCACATCGAAGAGGCCGGGATCCATTCCGGCGACTCGGCCTGCTCGCTGCCGCCGTACAGCCTGCCTCGCTTCCTGATCGAGGAGATCGAGCGCTCCACTCGCGCGCTCGCGCTCGAGCTCGGCGTGGTCGGCCTGATGAACGTGCAGTTCGCGATCGCGGACGAGTCCGTGTACGTGCTCGAGGTGAACCCACGCGCGTCGCGAACCGTGCCGTTCGTCTCGAAGGCGATCGGCGTTCCGATCGCCCAGCTCGCTGCGCGGGTGATGGCGGGGAAGACGCTCGCCGAGCTCGGCTTCACCCGCGAGATCGTTCCGTCGCACGTGTCGGTCAAGGAGGCGGTCTTCCCGTTCGTGAAGTTCCCGGCCGTCGACACGTTGCTGGGCCCCGAGATGAAGAGCACTGGCGAGGTGATGGGCATCGACCGCGAGTTCGGCCGCGCCTACGCGAAGGCGCAGCGCGGCGCGGGAATGGATCTGCCGACCCGTGGAACCGTGCTCGTCTCGCTTCGCGACGAGGACAAGGCCTCGGGCGCCGGCGCGCTGCGCGTGCTGCAGGAGGAGGGCTTCGCGCTGGTCGCGACCGCCGGCACGGCCGCGTACATGCGCGAGCGGGGACTGGACGTCCAGTCGATCCACAAGGTGCGAGAGGGCGCGCCTCACACCGAGAGCCTGATCAGCTCGGGCGAGGTTAGCCTGGTGATCGCGACGACACGGATGGGTGACGCATCCGCGGTGCGCGATTCGGCGTCGATGCGGCGCGCGGCTCTCGAGGCGGGAATCCCCTACTTCACCACCGTGGCCGGAGCGCGCGCGGCGGCGGCGGCGATCCGCGCGCTGCGGGCGGGAGAGGTGCAGCCGATCGCGCTTCAGGACCTGCACGCCGTGTAGCGATGACGAGCTTCCGCGAAGCCGCCGACGCGATCCGCCGACCGCTGTCGTTCGCGCTGCGCGGCGACGAGGCGGCGGCCAGCGTCCACGATCTCCAAGGGACGCTGCGCGCTGCGCTGCTCGCGGCTTCGCAGCTCTGGATCCCGCCGGAGGCGAGGAAGCGCCTCTGCGAGGCGGCAGAGCGGCTCGAGGGCGGCGCCGATCCCGCGGGGCTCGCCTGGATCGCAAAGCGCCTGGCGCCGCTTCTCGACCCGGAGTTCCCCGCGCGGATGCTGGCGCAGCCCGCCTCGCGAGTGCCCGGAGTCGGTCCGAAGACGGCGCAGGCGCTGGCGCGAAAAGAGATCGCGACGGTCGAGGATCTGCTCTTCTTCCTGCCGCGCGCCTACGAAGACCGGCGCGAGATCTCGAGCATCGAGAAGCTCGAGGTCGGCCGCTTCGCGTGCTTCGCCGGGACCGTGACGCGATCCGGTGTCGTCCCGCTTCGCAACGGCCGCCGCTTCTTCGAGGCGATCGTCTCGGACGGAACGGGCGCGGTGCAGCTCAAGTGGTTCCGCGGGGTCGCGCACTTCGAGAACCGCCTCGCTCCGGGCACGCGCGTGCTGGTCGCGGGCGAGGTCCGGCGCTTCCGCTACGCGAAGGAGCTTCACCACCCCGACGTCGAGCCGCTCTCGGCGGAGACTTCGGTCGGCGAGCTGCCGCGGATCGTCGCGACCTACAGCGCGGTCGAGGGGCTCGCGCCGCGAAGCCTGCGCAGGGTGGTC
Organism: Deltaproteobacteria bacterium; assembly: GCA_016875225.1. Classification (NCBI taxonomy): domain Bacteria; kingdom Pseudomonadati; phylum Myxococcota; class Myxococcia; species Deltaproteobacteria bacterium. Next base: position 53,666 of record VGRW01000005.1, on the reverse strand, counting down.
GAGTCCGCGGTTCGCTGCGCGGCCGACCTGGTGGACGGATTCCTGCCCGCGAGCGCGGTCGCCGAGCTCGGCCTCGCCGGCGTCGGGGCCTCGCTTCGCGAGGTCCACCTGCCCGGAACCCAGCTCGATCCGAACCTGCTGCGCGAGCGCAGCACGCCCTATCACCTGCGGCTCGTCGCGGAGGAGCTGTACCTGCTGCAGATCGGCCTGGGACTGCGCAAGCGGGCGCTGTTGCGCCGGCACACCGCGGCGCTGCCGATCGACGACGAGGCCGCTGCGCGCGCGATCGCGGCGCTGCCGTTTCCGCTCACCGCGGATCAGCTCCGGGCCTGGGCGGAGATCCGCGCGGACCTCGCGCGCTCGACGCCGATGAACCGCATGCTGATCGGCGACGTGGGAAGCGGCAAGACGGTGCTCGCACTGCTTGCGGCCGTGGCGGCCCACGCAGCGGACCGCACCACCGCGGTGCTCGCACCCACCGAGATCCTGGCCGAGCAGCACCTGCACAGCTTCGCGCGACTGGGCGGCGCGCTCGGGCTGCGTACCGCGCTGTTGACCGGCTCGACTCCGGCCGGGGATCGCCGCCGGCTCGAGCGCTGGCTCGAAGACGGCGCCCTGCACGTCGTGGTCGGCACGCACGCGCTGCTCTCGGAGTCGGTCGAGCTGCCTCGGCTCGGACTGGCGGTGATCGACGAGCAGCACCGCTTCGGCGTCGAGCAGCGCAGGGCGCTGGCGCGAAAGGCGGGCACTCCGCACCTGCTCGCGATGTCGGCGACGCCGATCCCGCGCTCGCTCGCGCTCACCGTCTTCGGCGACCTCGAGCACTCCGTCCTGCGCGAGCGTCCGCCCGGGCGCGCGCCGGTGTCGACGCGATTGGTCGGGCCGTCCGCCGGCCGCGCGGTCATGGACGCGTTGCACGAGACGCTTCGCCGCGGCGAGCAGGCCTTCGTCGTCTACCCGCTCGTGGACGAGTCCGAGAAGCAGGACCTGAAGGACGCGACGCGCGGCTTCGAGCGCATCGGCAAGGCGCTCCCCGGGGTTCCGGCCGCGCTGATCCACGGGCGCATGGACGCGCGAGAGCGCCAGCGCGCGATGGCCGACTTCGCCGAGGGGCGGGTCCGGATCCTGGTCGCGACCACCGTGATCGAGGTCGGAGTGGACGTTCCGAACGCGACGCTGCTGATCGTGCAGCACGCGGAGCGCTTCGGGCTGGCGCAGCTCCACCAGCTGCGCGGACGGGTGGGCCGTGGCGAGAAGCCGGGGCAGGCGATCCTGATCGCCGATCCGACCACCGCCGAGGGCATGCAGCGGCTCGCGATCCTCGAGCGAAGCCACAGCGGCTTCGAGATCGCCGAAGAGGACCTGCGCATTCGCGGCGCGGGAGAATGGCTCGGAACCCGGCAGGCGGGCCACCTGCCGGAGCTGCGCATGGCCGATCTGGTCCGCCACGGCGACACGCTGGAGGCCGCGCGCCGCGCCGCGGCGAGCCTGCTCGAGGGCGATCCGGAGCTGCGTCGGATGCCCGCGCTGCGAGCAGCGGTCGAGCGCCGCTGGGGTGCGCGGCTGGTCCTGGGGTCGGTCGCCTGAGACGGTCCGCGCGCGCTCGCTGGCAGGGGCGCGCGGGCTCGAATATCCTGCCGGCCCATGGCTGATTCCCTAGGCCAGTCGCGCATCTCCGCGCTTTCGCCGAAGGCATCCCTGCGCCTGCCGCCGCACTGTCGGAGCGTGTCGCGGCCCACGCCCGCGGTGTTCGCGATGAAGCGGATGCTGCGCGAGCGCGGCCTCGCCTCGGTCTGCGAGGAAGCTCGCTGCCCGAACCTGTCGGACTGCTTCGGCCGCGGGACCGTCACGTTCATGCTGCTCGGCGACGTCTGCACGCGCGCCTGCCGCTTCTGCCACGTCGCGACGGGGCTGGGCCGACCGGTCGATCCCGATGAGCCGCACCGGGTGGCCGAGGCGTCGCGCGCGCTCGGCTTACGCCATGTGGTGTTGACCAGCGTGAATCGCGACGATCTGCCCGACCAGGGCTCGAATCAGTTCGCAAACACGATCAGCGAGATTCGGGCGCTCTCGCCGGAGGCGAGCATCGAGGTCCTGACGCCGGACTTCCGCGGCGACGAGTCTTGCATCGATCGCGTGGCCGACGCCGCGCCGGAGGTCTACAACCACAATCTCGAGACGGTATCGCGCCTGTATCCGACCGTGCGCATCGGCGCGCGCTACCGGCGCTCGCTGTCGCTTCTCGCGCGGATCAAGCAGCGGCGCCCGGATCTGCTCACGAAGTCCGGCGTCATGCTCGGGCTCGGCGAGACCCGCCGCGAGCTGGTCGAGCTGATGCGGGATCTGCGCGACGTGGGCGTGGACTGCCTGACGCTAGGCCAGTATCTGCGACCGACGCTCCGCCACCTTCCGGTGCAGCGCTTCCTCGAGCCGGCCGAGTTCGCGGAACTTCGCGACTTCGCCGTCGGTCTGGGTTTCCGCCACGTCGAGAGCGGCCCGCTGGTTCGCAGCTCGTTCCGCGCCGACACGCTCGTTGATCTACTCTCCCCCCGCGAAGGTCCGTGATGACGAAGTTCGAGAAGCTCGACCGACTGCCGCCGTACGTACTGGCGATCGTGAACGACCTGAAGCTGAAGGCGCGCCGCGCCGGCGAGGACGTCGTCGATCTCGGGTTCGGAAACCCCAACCACGGCGCGCCGGCGCACGTGGTCGAGAAGCTGGTCGAGGCCGCCCGCGACCCGCGGAACCACCACTATTCCGCCTCGCGCGGCCTGCCCAACCTGCGCCGCGCCATGAGTCGCTGGTACGCGCGGAACTTCTCGGTCGAACTCGATCCCGAGACGCAGGTGATCTCGACGATCGGCGCCAAGGAGGGGCTTTCCCACTTCGTGCTGGCGGCGATCTCGCGTGGCGACACGGTTCTGTGTCCAGATCCCTGCTACCCGATCCACAGCTTCTCGGTGCTGATCGCGGGCGGCGACATCCGGCGCGTGCCGCTGCTCCCGCTCGACGGCCTGATCGAGCGCCTCGAGGAGGCCACGCAGGCCAGCTGGCCGCGGCCCAAGATGATGATCGCCTCGTTCCCCCACAACCCGACCACCGCGACGGTCGACCTGCCGTTCCTGGCGCGGCTGGTCGATTTCTGCCGGCGTCACGACCTGATCTTCGTGCACGACCTGGCCTACGCAGAGATCTGCTACGACGGCTACCGGCCGCCGAGCGCGCTGCAGGTGCCGGGAGCGCTCGACTGCACGATCGAGTTCACGTCGCTCTCGAAGTCGCACGCGATGGCCGGCTGGCGGGTCGGGTTCGGCGCGGGAAACGAGGAGTACGTGCGCATGCTCTCGCGCGTGAAGAGCTACCTCGACTACGGAACCTTCCAGCCGATCCAGATCGCCACGATCGTCGCGCTCGACGGCCCGCAGGATTTCGTCGCCGAGATCGTCGAGGACTACCGGGAGCGCCGCAACGCGCTGGTCGACGGCCTCGATCAGGCGGGCTGGAAGATCGAGAAGCCGCTCGGGACCATGTTCGTCTGGGCGCCTCTGCTGGAGCGCCATGCCGCGCTCGGGTCGCTCGAGTTCTCGAAGCTCCTGCTGGAGAAGGCCGACGTCGCTGTCGCGCCCGGAATCGGCTTCGGCCCCGCGGGAGAGGGCTTCGTGCGCTTCGCGCTGGTCGAGAACACGCACCGCATCCGTCAGGCGGTGCGCAACATGAGGCGGCTCCTGCGCGATGGCTGAGCGGGCGATTCGCGTGGGGCTGGTGGGCCTGGGCACGATCGGGACCGGCGTCGTGCGCGCGCTCCAGTCCCACGGCGCGCTGATCGCCGAACGGCTGGGCTTCCCGCTCGAGCTGGCCCGGATCGCGGACGTCGATCTCGAGCGCGAGCGCGGCGTGGATCTCGGCGGCTACCGGCTCTCGCGCGACTGGCGCGAGATCGTGGACGACCCATCGATCGATCTGATCGTCGAGCTCGTCGGCGGCACCGGCGTCGCGCGCGAGCTCGTGCTCGCGGCGCTCGACGCGGGCAAGCACGTCGTCACGGCGAACAAGGCGCTGCTCGCAAAGCACGGGCGCGAGGTCTTCGCGCTCGCGGCCGCGAAAGGGAGCGAGATCGCTTTCGAGGCGAGCGTGGGCGGGACGATCCCGGTGCTACGCGCGCTGCGCGAGGGTCTGTGCGCGGATCGCGTGCTCGCATTGCACGGGATCGTGAACGGAACCTGCAACTACATCCTCACCGAGATGGAGGCGACCGGCGAGCCGTACGAGGCCTGTCTGAAGCGCGCGCAGGATCTCGGCTACGCCGAGGCCGATCCCAGCTCGGACATCGACGGAATCGATTCGGCGAACAAGCTATCGATCCTCGCCGGGCTCGCGTTCGGCGTCTACCTCGCACCCACGGCGTTTCCGATCGAGGGCATCCGGCACATCGTCCCGGCCGACATCGAGTACGCCAGCCGGATCGGCTTCCGCGTGAAGCTGCTCTCCGTCGCCAAGCGAAACGCGCACGGAATCCAGGCGCGCGTGCACCCGACGATGATCCCGCGCAAGAGCGTGCTGGCCGGCGTCGACGGCTCGATGAACGCGATCGAGGTGCGCGGAGAGCTCTCGGGGCCGACGCTGTACTACGGCGCGGGCGCGGGCGCCGCGCCGACCGCGAGCGCCGTGCTCGCAGATCTGATGGAGCTCGCGCGCGCTCGGCGCAGCGGAGCCTCGGGGCGAGTGCCGCCGTTCGGCACGCCCGAGCCGGGCATGGCCGCGCTCTGCGCGCCTGGCGACCAGCGGGGCGAGTTCTACGTGCGCTTCACCGCGCACGACTCGCCCGGGGTGCTCTCGCGCATCACCGGAGCGCTCGGCGCGCGCGGCATCAGCATCGCGAGCGTCCTGCAGGAGGAGCGACACGAGTCTCGCGCGGTGCCGATCGTGATCACCACCCACGAATCGCGCCAGGCCGATCTCGACGCGGCGCTCGGCGAGATCGCGCGGATGCGCGAAGTGGTCGCGCCCGCGCAGTCGATCCGGATCGAACGGGAGCTGTAGAGATGCCGCCGAAGCGCTCGCCCAAGTACGACGCCTGGTTCGAGTGCGCGCGCGGCTGCGCGGGGCGCTGGGAGCTCACCGAGGTGATCTACCGCTGCCCGCACTGCGAGGGCCTGCTCACGGTGCAGCACGACATGGAGCGGCTCAAGCGCACTCCGCCGCAGAAGTGGATGAAGCTCTTCGACACCCGCTCCCACAGCACCGAGTGGCCGTACGGCTCCGGCGTCTGGGGCAAATCGGAGCTGATCTGCCCGACCGTCGACCAGGACAACGTGGTCTCGATGTTCGAGGGGCACACCAATCTGTTCTGGGCCAAGCGACTCGGCGCGAAGCTCGGCATCGAGGACCTCTGGGTGAAGCTGTGCGGCAACACGCACACCGGCAGCTTCAAGGACCTGGGCATGACCGTGCTGGTCTCGGTCGTGAACCAGATGATCAAGACCGGCAAGGACGTGCGCGCGGTCGCGTGCGCTTCGACCGGTGACACCTCGGCCGCGCTCTCCGCCTACGCGGCGTACGCCGGAATTCCCGCGATCGTGCTGCTCCCGAAGGACAAGGTGTCGATCGCCCAGCTGGTGCAGCCGCTCGCGAACGGCGCGATCACGCTCTCGCTCGAGACCGACTTCGACGGATGCATGGCGATCGTGAAGCAGATCGCGGAGCGCGACGGAATCTACCTGGCCAACTCGATGAACAGCCTGCGCATCGAGGGGCAGAAGACGCTGGGGATGGAGATCGTTCAGCAGTTCGACTGGGAGGTTCCCGACTGGATCGTGATTCCGGGCGGCAACCTCGGCAACGTCTCGGCGCTCGGCAAGGGACTGCTCGAGTGGCTCGAGCTCGGCATCATCGACCGGCTGCCGCGCATCTGCTGCGCCCAGGCCGAGAACGCCAATCCGCTCTACCAGAGCTACCTGGGCGGCTTCGAGAAGTTCGAGCCCATGCAGGCGCGGCCGACGCTCGCGTCGGCGATCCAGATCGGCAATCCCGTCTCGTTCGACCGCGCGGTGGCGACGCTGCGGCGCTTCGACGGGATCGTCGAGCAGGCGTCCGAGAACGAGATCGCCGCGGCCGCGGCCGAGGCGGATCTCACCGGTCTCTTCACCTGTCCCCACACCGCAGTGGCGCTCGCGGCGCTGAAGAAGCTGCTCGGGCGCGGGCAGATCCGGAAGGACGAGCGCGTGGTGGTCGTCTCGACCGCGCACGGTCTCAAGTTCACCGATTTCAAGGTTCGCTATCACCAGTCGATCCTCGCGGGAATAGACTCGGGACTGGCAAACCCTCCGATCGTGCTTCCAGCGCGCTACGACGCGGTGCGAAGCGAGATCTACCGGCAGATCGAAAAGCGCTTCTAGAGGACAAGGGGAAACAGGACATGGCGATGGATCGGAATCTGGCTCTCGAGCTCGTGCGCGCGACCGAGTCGGCGGCGCTCGAGTGTGCGCGGCTGATGGGCCGGGGCGACGAGACGGCCGCGGATCAGGCGGCGGTCGACGCGATGCGCACGGCGCTGAACCGAATCGAGATGGACGCCACGATCGTGATCGGCGAGGGCGAGCGCGACGAGGCGCCGATGCTCTACATCGGCGAGAAGGTCGGCACCGGCAACGGACCCAAGATCGAGATCGCGCTCGACCCGCTGGAGGGAACCACGCTCTGCGCCACCGGCGGGCAGAACGCGCTCTCGGTGATCGCGGCGGCCGAGGAGGGCGGCTTCCTGCACGCGCCCGACACGTACATGGAGAAGATCGCGGTCGGTCCGGCAGCCCGTGGGGCGATCGACATCGATCTCTCCCCTACGCAGAACTTGAAGAACATCTCGAAGGCCATGAACGTACCCGTGCAGGATCTCACGGTCGTGATCCTCGATCGGCCGCGCCACGAGAAGCTGATCGACGAGGTCCGCAAGTCGGGGGCGCGGATCAAGCTGATCAAGGACGGAGACGTCTCGGCGGCGATCGCGACCTGCAGCCGGCAGCATCAGGTCGACGTGCTGATGGGAATCGGCGGCGCGCCGGAGGGCGTGATCGCAGCCGCCGCGCTGCGCTGCCAGGGCGGCGACATCCAGGGCCGGCTGAAGCCGCGAAATCCGGGCGAGGCCGACCGCGCCCGCGCCATGGGCATCAAGGACGTCGACGCGAAGCTCACGCTCACGGAGCTCGCCTCCGGCGACGTTCTGTTCGCGGGCACCGGCGTGACGGAGGGCGACTTCCTGAGAGGCGTGCGCTTCCGCTCGGAGGGCGCGCTCACCCATTCCGTCGTGATGCGCAGTCACTCGATGACCACCCGCTGGATCGAGGCGGAGCACAACTTCCGCTTCAAGCCGCGCTAGGGCGAGCCGGTGTTCACGGGGATCGTCGAGAGGGTCGCGAGGATTCTGCGGGTCGAGCCCGCCGCCGGACGCGCGGAGCTCGAGATCGAGGCCGGCGCGGATCTGGCGAGCGAGGTCAAGCTCGGGGACAGCATCGCGATCTCGGGCTGCTGTCTCACCGTGGTCGAGATCCGCGGGGCGAGACTCTCGTTTCACGCGGTGCCAGAGACGCTCCGGCGCACGTCGCTCGGAGCGAGAAGGGCGGGGGACGAAGTGAATCTCGAGCGCGCGATGCGCGCCGATGCCCGCCTCGATGGGCACATCGTCCAGGGGCACGTCGATGGCACGGGCGCCATCTGCTCCGTGCAGCGGGAGGGCGCCGATCGCCTGGTGCGGATCGACTGCCCGACGGATCTGGCGCTGCAGATCGTTCCCAAGGGGTCGGTTGCGGTCGAGGGAGTCTCGCTCACGGTGGTCGATCCGGACGAGCGCGGCTTCTCCGTGGCGCTGATCCCGCACACGCTCGCCGCGACGACCCTGGGACGGCTCGAGCCGGGGATGGCCGTGAACCTCGAGCTCGACGTGCTCGGCAAGTACGTGTTCCGCTACCTGGCGAACGCCGGCTACACGAAAGCGGGTAGCTGAAGCGGTTCGAGCGCTTCTCCGTGGAGTTGCATGGTTGACCCTTTCCGAACGGGGTGAGACACTGAATCGCGTCGCTCACCCGAATCACCTGCCGGTCGCCTTCGGTTCGGTTCAGGAGTTGGACATGAAAGAGCTGGTCGAGATGATCGTGAAGGCTCTCGTGGACCGGCCGGAGGCCGTGCAGATCAGCGAGATCAAGGGAAACCATGCCTATGTGATCGAGCTTTCGGTCGCCAAAGAGGATCTCGGCAAGGTGATCGGCAAGGGCGGCGCGCACGCGTCCGCGATACGCACCATCCTCGCGGCCGCGAGCGGCAAGGAGAACAAGCGGTACATCCTCGAGATCATCGAGAACTGAGCCCGGGAATCGCGGCCACGGTGAGCGAGCGCGCTCGTCGCAGTGCGCTGTTCCAGGTCGCGATCAAGGGCGGGGTCACGGGCGCGCCAAGCGTCGAAGAGCGCGCGGTTCGGGCGCTCTGGATCCCGCGCGCGGAGCTGCTCGAGATCTTCGCGGAGCGCGACAACGCGTTCACCGCAGGCATGCGCGTCTGGGAGGTCGCCGAGCCCTGGCTGCGGGCGTTCGCCGAGCTCGCTCAGGATCCCAGCGTCCTCCTGGCCGAACTCCCGATCTGGGCGCGGTTCCTCGACCGGCACTCGAGCGTGGAGGTCCGCTCTGGAGAGCGCGACGCGCGACTGTTCTGGACCAACGAGCCCGGCTTCCCGACCGAGGTCAGCGAGTGCGAGTTCCGTCTCGGCGCCATGCGCTCGCTCCTGTCGAGCTGCTCCGGCGAGGAGCCGGTGGTGGTCTCTCAGGTCGAGTGCAGCAGCGACGGCGGCAGTCGCTGCTGTTTCGAAGTGAAGGGCTGGATTCCCTGTCGCGACGTTCGACACGAGCGTGCGCTGCGCGAGGCGAGCCTGCTGCAAGCCGAGCTCGAAGGACGCGAAGCGGTCGAGCGAGGAGGTACGGAGCCAAGCGACGGGGTCGCCGACCTGCACGACCTGCAGCGCGTCCGCCGTTTCATGGACGAAGTGCCGGACATCATCCTGGTCTTCGATCGCCAGCTGATGGTTCTGGACGCGAACCGCGCCGCGCTGCGCTTCACCTCGATGAGCCTCGCCGAGCTGCGCGGACAGTCCGTGCAGGGGCTGCTCGACGATGCCTCGTGGGACGTGATCCGGCAGCTGGTGCCGCGGCTCTTCGAGGTCGGCGCGCTGAGCGGCATCCGCCTCGAGGCGCGCACGCGCAGCGGATCGGCGACGATCGAGGTCTCGGCTCGCGTCTCCGCGAGCTCGAACTCGCTGGTGTGCATCGCGCGCGACGTGACGGAGCGGCTGCGTCTGGAGCGAGAGCTCGGCGAGCGCAACGAGCAGCTGCGACTGCAGAACGAGCGGATCGTGGACTCCGATCGGATGAAATCCGAGTTCCTCGCCAACGTCAGCCACGAGCTCACGACGCCGCTCACCAGCATCAAGGGATTCGCGACGCTGCTTCGCAGGGACGTCGCGGCCGAGATCGCCGGGGGAGCGCGGCTCTCCACCGTCCAGCGTGCGGAGTTTCTCGGCCTGGTCGAGCGCGAGGCTTCCCGCATGACCGAGCTGATCCGCGGCCTGCTCGAGCTCTCGAACATCGAGGCAGGCGGTGTCGCGCTCGCGCGACGGCCGGCCGCGCTCGGAGCGATCGTCCACGAATGCCTTCAGATCCTGAAGCCGAGACTCGACGAGGCGGGCTTCGCGGTCGATCTGGCGCTCGACCCCGCCTTGCCGCTCGCCGAGCTCGACCCGGACCGGATCAAGCAGGTGGTCCTGAACCTGCTGGAGAACTCGCTGAAGTTCAGCCAGCGAGGCGCGCGGGTGAGGGTCTCCACCGGTCACGACGACCAAGCCGTCGAACTTCGCGTGCGCAATCCGTCCCACGAGCTCGGCCCGCAGGATCTCGAACGGATCTTCGCGCGCTTCGTGCAACGCGATGGCTCGTACTCCAGGAAGTATGGCGGTGTCGGGCTGGGGCTGAACCTGGTCCGCGCGATCGCCGAGCTGCACGGCGGCCGCGCCTGGGCGGAGCTTCCCTTCGCCGGAACGGTCGAGTTCGTGGTGCGCCTGCCTCTTCGCGCGTAGGCAGCCCTGGCCGCGTTCGCGGCGTCGCTTGCGCCACTCATCTGGCGGCTCCCGCGGCCGATAAGGGCGCTCAGGGGGGCAGAAGGGAACAGGTGGCAGACCCCATGCAGCAGAAGACCGAGTTCACGCCCGAAGAACACCATCGCCGCGGCTTCGCGCTTCTCGAGGCCGGTCACGGCCACGAGGCGTTCGAGCACCTCTCTCGCGCCTATCTGATCGACCCGCAGAACGCGCGCTTCCGCTCCTCGTATGCGCTCGCGCTCGCGCTCGTGCGCGGTCAGTTCCTCGGCGGGGTGGAGCTGGCGCGTGCCGCGGTGCGGCAGGAGTTCTACAACCCGGACCTCTATCAGAACCTCGCCCGCATCTATCTGGCGTTCGACTTCAAGGCCGACGCGATCCGCTTCCTGCGCAGGGCGCTGATGGTGGATCCCGAAAACGCGTCGGTGCACAAGCGCCTCGCCGATCTCGGCATCCGGCGCAGGCCGCCGATCCGCTTCCTGCCGCGCGGGCATGCCCTGAATCGGCTGCTCGGGCGAGTCCAGGCGCGCATGCTCGGACGCGCGGCCTGGGTGCTCTCTCGCGCGCAGGGTGCTTGACAAGCACCCTCCCACGGATAACTTCGGCCGCCACTCGACGGTGGAGGCCGGGTTTTCCGTGGGCAGCGTGATCAAGAAGCGGCGCAAGAAGATGCGCAAGCACAAGTACAAGAAGCTTCGCGCGAAGCAGAGACACAAGCGCAACAAGCGCTGACGTCGATCGCGTTCGGCCTCCTGTCGACACGATCCAAACGCACCGATGGAACACATCGGTGCGTTTTTTTTGGCGCTTCCGTTGACACTTTCGCCGCTCAATGCTTACTGTGTGCGCAACCGAGAACGGGAACCGCGCGTTTCCAGACGTGAAACAACGGTGCTCGCGTCAAGTTCGGAAGATCGAGTCCGATACGTGACGCGAGAGGAATCGCAAATCAGGGTCCTCTCGGTCGTGCACGAATTGCTCCCCGAAGCGCAAGCGGAGCGGTCGCAACGCGAGCACGGTGAACAAAAACGCAAATGGGGGTGAGAGCAAATGGCAGCTCGGAAGAAAGCCGCGAGCAAGAAGGCAACGCGGCGGAAGAAGGGTGCGAAGAAGGGCGGAAAGAAGAAGGCTGGCCGTAAGAAGGCCACACGCCGCCGCAAGAAGGCCGTCTGAGGCCTCGCATTCTGATTCCATAGAAGGCCCCCGTCGCTGCGAAGCGACGGGGGCTTCTTCTTTCTTGCGCCGGCGAAGACCAGATCCTAGGATCGGCCGCGCAACGAGAAGGAGTTCCCCTTGGCCAGAATCACGATCGAGGACTGCACCGAGCGGGCGGGAAACCGATTCGCCCTGGTCGTCATGGTCTCTGTCCGGGCCAAGCAGATCATGCGGGGAGCTCGCGGGCTGGTGAAGACGACCGAGAACAAGGCAGTCGTGAACGCGCTGCGCGAGGTCGCGGCCGGCTACGTCGCACCCGACCTCGAGGGCGACGCCGCCCAGCACTGACCGTCTGCGGCTAGCAGATGGTGACGGGCAACGCGAAGCTGAAGCGCGAGCCCTGACCGATCTCGCTCTGGAGCGAGAGCGACCCGCCGAGCTTCTCGATCAATCCGCGCGCGAGCGTGAGACCCAGGCCGGCGCCGCGGTGCCGGCTGTCGGGCGACGAATCGACCCGGTAGAACTCGTCGAGGATCTGCTCCTGATCGTCCGGGGCGATCCCGATTCCCGTGTCCGTCACGCTGCAGACCAGCTGCCCGTCCTCTAGCCCGAGCTCGAGCGCGATCCGCCCGCGCCGCGTGAACTTCGCGGCATTGTCGAGCAGGTGGAAGAGGATCTGATTCAGCTTGCCGAGGTCCGTGCGGATCTTCGGCAGGGCCGACGGGATCCGCTTCTCGAAGACGACGTCGGGCTGCAGCGTGTCGCGAACGTTGAAGATCGCCTCTTCGATCACCTCGGCCAGGTTCACGTCCTGGATGTCGATCGAAACCTCGCCCTGTTTCAGACGCCACAGGTCGAGGATGTTCTGGAGCATCTGCATCAGCGTGTTGCCGTCGGCGAGCACGCCGCGCAGCGAATCGCGTCCCGATACCGAGAGCGCCTCGTGCTCGTTCGCGAGCACCGAGATCATGCGCTCGATCATGCTGTTCAGCGGCTGGCGGAGCTCGTAGGACATCGTCTCGATCAGATCCGCCTTCAGGCGCTCGACGAGCGTGAGCCGCTCCTCGCGCTTGATCAGCTCGATGTCCTGGGCGAGCAGCTGCTCGGAGAGCCGCAGCAGCTCGTCGGACGGCTCGGCTTCGACCGCGGGGCTGCTCGACACCGCATGGTGATCCAGGACCAGCGCGATCTGCCGAAGGATCGACTCGATCCCCGCGTTCTGCACGCGCGGCCACGGCCCCGGACAGCCGAGCAGCGCAACGCCGCGCACCTGCCCGTTGTGGCGAATCGGAAAGCCGTAGATCCCGCCCGCCGCTCGGCTCCAGATGCGCGGGCTGCCCTCGGGCGAGTCGGTTCGCAGCGGCCGTTCGGATGCCAGCGTCTGGCGGACGAAGTCGTCGAGCTCCTCGCCCGCGACCTGCGCGTCCTTCGCACAGGTGAAGCCGGCCCAGCCGTCGGGCTCGGCCGCGACGTGCGTCGCGCGATAGACCAGCGCGAAGCCCTGCAGCGCGGCGGCGAGATGGCGCGCGCCAGCGGCGAGCGCCGAGGGAAGCGTATCGGGCGAGGTGTAGAGCGCGAGGATCTCCATGGCGGTCTAGAAGCGACCTTCGTCGCTTCCGCCGGAGAGCGATCCCGGGCTCTCCTGCGTGTAGGACGAGTCGCCCTCGAGCGCGAGCTTGGTCGCGAAGTCGCGCGGATTCGACGCGGCGTCGCGAGCGGTCTCGAGCTTGATCTTGTTCGCCTGGTAGAGCTCGAGGAGGTGCTGATCGAAGGTCTGCATCTCCATGTCCGAATGCCCCTTCTCGATGTGATCGCGGATCTCCACCGCGCGGTTCGGATCGCGGATGCACTCGCGGATCGAGCGGGTCGTGCGCAGGACCTCGACGGCGGGCACGCGTCCGGTGCCCTTCTTGTTCGGGAGCAGACGCAGCGAGACGATCGACTGCAGGTTCTCCGCCAGGCGCTCCCGGACCTGCTGGTGCTCCTCGACCGGGAAGAACGACACCACCCGCCGCAGCGTGGTCACGACGTCGTTGGTGTGGATCGAGGAGAACACCGCATGCCCGGTCTCGGCCGCCTTCAGCGCCGTGTCGACGGTCTCCGCATCGCGGATCTCGCCCACCATGATCACGTCCGGATCCTGTCGCAGCGCGGCTCGAAGCGCGGCGGGAAAGCTCGGCGTGTCGGTGCCGATCTCGCGCTGGGTGATGATCGAATGCTCGTGCGTGAAGATGAACTCGACCGGATCCTCGATCGTCACGATCTTGCACTTCAGCGCCCGGTTGATCTCCTGGAGCATCGTCGCGAGCGTGGTCGACTTGCCCATTCCAGTCGCGCCCGTCACGAGGACCAGCCCGCGCTGCACCGACGCGATCGTCCGCAGCACCGAGGGCAGGTTCAGCTCCTCGAAGGACTTGATCGAGAGCGGCACGACGCGAAGCACGATGTTGTAGGCCTTGCGCTCGCGCGAGATGTTGACGCGGAAGCGTCCCTCGCCGGCGATCTCGTAGGCCATGTCGATCTCGGACACGCCGTCGAGCGTCTTGGACGGATCGAACTCCATGAGCAGGCGCGCGATGGCCTCGGTGTCGGCCATCGTCAGGATCTTGTACTTCAGCTCGACCAGCTCGCCGTTGAAGCGATAGAGCGGCAGGTATCCGACCTGGAAGTGGATGTCGGATGCGCCCTTTTCGAAGCCCAGCCGCAGCAGTCGATGGAGTCGCTCTCGATCCATTTTGGGGTCCCGCCCTCGCGCGTCGAGCCGCCGTCGCGCGCGTCTCCCACTGCTTCGGCCGCGCCTGATCCGCGCTTGATGGGAGCTGCCGCGGCCCTGTCCTATACTCGGCCGAGGATGCACTCCGCCCGACTCTGCCTGCTGCTCCTGCTGATCTGCCCTGGCTACGGGTGGGCGCAATCGGCGCCACCGCCCGGGGGCGACATCGGTCCCGAGGACGTGTCCCCGGCGCCGCAGCACGAGCCATCCCCGCCGCTCGATCTGGAGCGGCTGCTCCGGCCGCCGGGAAGCATGAGCGACGCTCCTTCGGCGGAGCCCCGCTACGGGGGCCGTGACCGCGCCGAATGGCGCGACGCGTTCGAGCGCGCGAACTACGAGGTGACCGATCTCGAGTCGAAGGTAGAGGTCGGTCAGCAGCGACTGCGCAAGACGACGGCGGGGGATTGGAACTACTCCCCGGCCGGGGGCGAGGCGACCGATCCGGAGGTCCTGAAGCTCCGGGCTCAGCTGCGCCGCGATCGCCAGTCGCTCGAAGCCTCGCGCCAGCGATTGCGAGACCTGAGGGTCGAGGCGTCGCTTGCAGGCGTGCCGGAGGACTGGCTGGAGCGCTGATCCGGCGGCGGATCCGCAGCATCCGCGCAACTCGGACGTGCGCCCCGCTTCGCCCCGCGCACGCCGCTTCGCAGTAGCGGTCGGCGAGGCGCGATTCCCGTATCGAGCCGGGCCGGGTTGCGTCGGGAGCTGCCTGCGAGCTGCCGATTCCCGATCTCCGGCACGACAGCTGCAGCCTCGTGACGGCGTGGGACGCATGCGACAGATCGCGCTCGTGGCCCCGGTTCTCGGCTGGCTCGTCGGCTGCGCGAGCGCTTCGCAGAGCGAGCGCGAACGCGACGCCGCCGGCGCGCACGACTCGCTGACGGCGGTCGTCTCGCAGCTGAAGATGCACATGCAAGACGACACGTACCGCTTCGATCGAGCGGTCGGACCCGGTGGCAACGACGTCTACTCCGTCGCGCTCTGGAAGCTCGATCGTCTCGCGGCGCAGCGAGCGCGCGCCGAATCCGAATGGCAGAACGCCGACTACGTGATCGAGTTCGCCCGCGGCAAGGCGCTCGAACGACTGCGCCGCTACCAGGACGCGGCGCGCGCGTATTCGCGCGTGAAGGAGTCCGGGTCGCTGCTGGGCGATGCGGCCGCGGAGCGGCTGGAGAGCATCGAGAAATTCGCCGCCGCTTCCGCCGCGCCCGAGCGACCCTTCGCGAGCGCGGAGGAGGAGCTGCTCTTCGTCGAAGGCCGACTCGCGGTCTGGCGAAGCCTCTCGCTCGACGTACGGGGGACTCCGCAGGAGCCGTTGGCCCGCGAGGAGGCGGAGAGCTGGGAGGTCCTGCGCGTCGACGGGCTGGAGCGCGCCGGCAGACTCGTCGACGCGATCGGCGCCTGCCGGACGTTGATCGAGACGCATCGCGAATCGAAGCTCTTCGGCAAGCACCTGCTGCGACTCGGCGATCTGTACGCGGATGCGGCGCGGCGCGAGCGGGTGCGGGCGAGGGCGCGAATCGCGAATCTCGACGTCGAGCGATACGACTCGCTCCTCGATCAGGCGTTCTCGGCCTACGAGCTGGCGGGCGAGGACCACAAGCCCGCGCTCCGCCGCGAGGCGCGGACGCGGATCGAGGCGCTGCTCGCCGTCCACGAGGAAGTGAAGGGCCATGCGCACTGATCCGCGCATCGCGCTGGCGATCGCCGTGCTCGTGCTCTCGCTCGCGTCCGGCTCGAGCAGCCGCGCGGGCGAGCTCGATGTCGGCGAGGAGGCGGCGAGTCTGCTCCTCGCGCCCGAGCTTCGCAGCGACCAGGCGCGCGCCAGCGAGGCCTCGGAGCTGCTCGCGGCCGAGCGTCGCAGGAAATTCGCAGATCTCTCCGCGGAGATCGTCGACCTCGGGATCCACGCATCGCTACAAGTCTCGCCGCTCAAGCTGCTGCGCTCTGTCGGGCGGGTCGGGCGTGGCTTGCGCGACTGGGATGACCGGAGCCTGGCGGAAGACGAGGCGATGGTTCTGCTCGGGCCCGGCGCTCGCAGCGGCGAGCTCGACGCCGCGAGCCTCGCGCTCTTCACGCGCCTGGAGCGGCGCGAGAGCGAGGCTCGCGTCGCGGAGCTGCTCTCCGAGGCCGAACGCGCGTTCGGAGCCGGTGATCTCCGGCGCACGCGCCGAACCGTCGACCGCGCGCTCGCGCTCGAGCCCGGCTCGACGCGCGCGGACCGCCTGCTCGACGAGATCGACGAGCAGGAATGGCGCGCGCTGCTGGACGAGCAGGCGGAGTCGGAGGCGGTTGCTTCGGAATTCTCGATCGCGGCCTGGGAGGTTCAGCTCGGGACCGCGCTGCTCCTCGACGACCTCGCGCGCGCGCAGGAGCTGGGACCGATCGATTCCAGCGATGCCGCTCTGGCCCGCGCGGCGGCGCGCCATCTCCGCGGCGATCGCGATCGCGCCCTCGACGAACTGAGGCGCATCGCGCGTGGACGCGATCGGGCCGCGAAGCTCGCGTCGGAGTGGCTCGTCGATCCGAGCGTGGATCCGGATGCCGCGTTCGAGACCGAGCTCGACCTGTATCGGACTCGTCGCGCGCTCGGTTGGGTGGGTGGAGAGGAGCTCTCCACCACGGCCGTGCCCTCGGCGACGGATGCGCTCGCGCTGAGTCGCGACGGCTTCGAAGCCTGGCGCGAGTCGTATCGGGCTTGGCGCGCGGCCCTGAGCCCGGCGAATCTGGTGATCGATGCGCCGGCGCGGGCCTGGCGCTCCTGGCAGCCCGAGGGCCGCGCGCTTGGCAGCGCGGCGCGGCGCTACCTCGAGCTCGCTCCCGAGGGCGAACGGGCGGCCGAAGCGGCGTCGTGCCTCGAATCGCTCGCTGCCCAGGAGCGGAGCCGCCCGCGCGCCGCGGCGTTCCAGGATGGAGTCCTGGTGCTGCCGCACTCGAAGACGGCGTGGACGCGCCTCGCTGCGACGCGAGTCGTGGTCGCGCGCGCGGCGCTCGAAGGAGCGGCGCCGGAGCTGCTGGACGGGCTTACTTCCGACGCCGCGGCATTCCTGATCTCGCTCGACACCGAATCGGGTCGGCCGGTCGAAGCGGGCTCGCGAATACCGACGGCCCGATCGCTCGCGCTTCTGGCGGGTCTGGCGAGCGGCATCGAGGACGCGACGCTCTCGGCCCGCGGCGAGAGCGCGGGCGGGGTCCTGGGCCATCTGCGGCGGATGGACGCGCGGGTCCGGGCAGGGCGGTCGCTCGTCGCGCGCCCCTGGCGCGTCGAGCTCGCGTCCGGAGCCGACGCGTTCCAAGCGGCGCTGGTGGACGGGCAACGCTCGCACATGGCTGGCGCGGTCGAGCTCGAGCGTCGCGAGGAGAGCTTCCTGGCCGAGCGTGCGCTCGGAGGCGAGAGCCTTTCCTGTCCGCCCGAGACGCCGTGCATCGAGATCCGTCGCGATTACGACCCGATGTTCTACGCGAACGGCGATGCGGATGGCGAGCTTGGCATCGGCGCGCGCGCGAGCCTCGACCACGCCCGCGTCGCCGTCGAGGTCGGAACGTTCGGTCCGCGCGCCTCGCTCGTGATTCCCTTCGCGCGCTGGCTCGGCATCTCGCGCTACTTCCCTGTCGAGGCGAGACTGGCCGTGGGTCTGGACGGCATCTCCGCGGCGCCGCACCGCAGCTCCGACGCGGGCATCACGCTGGCCCCGTCCTTCTAGAGCCGGCTCAGCGCGGCGAGCAGTCGGTCCACGACCTCCGGCCGCGCGTTCTCGCCCATCAGGCCGATGCGCCAGATCCTTCCCGCGAGCTTACCGAGCCCGCCCCCGATCTCGATGCCGTGTTCGTCGAGAAGCCGCCGGCGCGCCGCCGACTCGTCGTCGAACGGCGGCAGCACGGCGGAGAGCATCGGAAGCTGGTACCGAGCGGGAACCAGCATCCGAAAACCCATCGGCTCGAGCCCGGCGACCAGACGGGCGTGCGCCGAGGCGTGGCGCGCGAAGCGCTGCTCGAGCCCTTCCGCGAACACGCGTGACAGCGCGGCGTGCAGCGCGAAGATCATCGAGATCGGCGCGGTGTGGTGATAGACGCGCCGCGCTCCGAAGTAGCGTCCGATCAGGGAGAGATCGAGATACCAGCTCTGCACCGGCCGCCGTCTGCGCTCCAGGCGCGCGATCGCGCGCGGGCCGATCGCGAGCGGGGACAGGCCGGGCGGACAGGCGAGACACTTCTGTGTCGCCGAGTAGGCGGCGTCGATCTGCCATTCGTCCATGCGAACGTCCATGCCGGAGAGCGAAGTGACGCAATCGAGGACGACTAGCGCACCGGACGCCCGCGCCGCAGCGGCAACCTCCTTCACGGGCTGCGCGACTCCGGTGGACGTCTCGGCGTGGACGAGCGCGACGACCTCGGGGCGGTGCGCCTCGATCGCCGCGATGATCCGCTCTGGCGCAACGATCTCGCCCATCTCCGCCTCGACGCGCAGCAGCCGCGCGCCGCAGCGCTCGCCGATCGCGGCCAGCCGCTCGCCGAAGACCCCGTTCACCGCGACGAGCAGGCCGTCGCCCGGCTCGAGCAGGTTGACCAGGCACGCCTCCATTCCCGCGCTGCCGGTTCCCGAGATCGGCAGCGCGAGCGCGCCGTCGGGCGCGCGGAACAGCGCGAGCAGCTGTCGCTGCACCTCGTCGAGCAGGTCCAGAAAGGCGGGATCGAGATGGCCGACGAGCGGAAGCGCGAGCGCCGCGCGCACCTCTTCGCTCACGTTGCTCGGTCCGGGACCGAGAAGCAGGCGCTCCGGCATTTCGAGATGGCGCACGGGGCGAGTATACTCGCGCGCACTCCAGCGAGGGCGTGATGAAGCGAGACTGTCTGTTCTGCCGGATCGCCGCCCGGGAGCTGCCGGCGCGAATCGTCTTCGAGAGCGAGCGCATCGTGGCCTTCGAGGACATCCACCCGCAGGCGCCGGCGCACGTGCAGCTGATTCCGCGCAAGCACATCGCGAGCACCCTCGAGATCGGTGCGGATGATCACGCCCTCGTCGGTGAACTGGTGCAGACCGCGACGGGCCTGGCTCGCGAGCTCGGCTTCGCCGATGCGGGCTACCGGCTCGTCATGAACACGGGCGGCGCGGCCGGACAGACCGTGTATCACCTTCATCTGCACCTGCTCGGCGGGCGCACGTTCGGCTGGCCGCCCGGATAGCCCTGACCTAGACTGGCCTCGGCGCGTACGCCGCGAGGTCGATTCGAGTGTTCCGCCTCCTGTTCCTGCTCGTCCTGCTGGGAGCGGCCTTCCTTCTCGTCGAGACGCGCTGGGAAGCGAACACGCGCACGCTCAGCCTGCGCGTTCGCACGGCGGCGGAGCTCGTGAAGGGCGTGCAGGCGACGGCGCGCACACTCGGCGGCAAGGCCGCCGAACGCGTCGCCGGTGTCGGCTCCGAGCCGCCTCCAGTGTCGACGGCGCCTCCGGAGCGCGCCGCGGAGCAGTTCAGCGCGGCGGAGCGCGCAAAGCTCGATCGATTGGTCGAGGAGAAGACGAGGGCGCCATAGCGATTCCGCGGACCAGGAGCGCGATCGAGGCTCGGGAAAACGAGAGCCTCGCTCCGTATGCGGTGCGCGCGCGCGACTCGCGCGGCCGGATCGAGCCCGAGCCGGAGCACCCGTATCGCACCGTCTTCCAGCGCGACCGCGATCGCGTCCTTCACGCGCGGGCGTTCCGTCGGCTTCAGTACAAGACGCAGGTCTTCCCGTACCACGAGGGCGATCACTTCCGGAACCGCCTCACACACACCCTCGAGGTCGCGCAGATCGCGCGCACGGTCGCGCGAGCGCTCGGAGCCAACGAGGACCTCGTCGAGGCGATCGTGCTCGCGCACGACCTCGGTCATCCGCCCTTCGGCCATGCGGGTGAGCGGGTGCTCCACGACCTGTTGAAGGGGCACGGCGGCTTCGAGCACAACCGCCAGAGCTTGCGCGTCGTCGACTGGCTCGAGGACCGCTCGGAGCGCTACCCGGGGCTGAATCTCACCGCCGAGACGCGCGCGGGCATCCTGAAGCACGGCTCGAATTTCCCCCGCTACGCGCACCCCGTGCCGCTGCCGGACCTGGGAGTCGGGCCGACCGTGGAGGCGCAGATCGCGAACGTCTGCGACGAGATCGCCTATCACACCCACGACCTCGACGACGGTCTTCGCGCGGATCTGCTGGACTGGGACGGGCTCGCGGGGCTCGCGCTGTTCCGCCGGGCGAGCCGGCTGCTCCGCGACGAAGACGACGCCGCGGAGCGGACGCTCCGCCCCCGGGTCACGGTGATCCTGATCGACCTGCTGGTGAGCGATCTGATCGAGTCCAGCGCCGAGCGGATCGAGCGAGCGGCGCCGAGATCCTCGGCGGAGGCCTGCGCCGCAGCCGAGCCGCTGATCGGACTCTCGCGCGAGATCGCCGCCGAGAAGCGCGAGCTCGCGCGCTACCTGCTCGAGAACTTCTACCGGAACCACCGAGTGGTGCGAATGGCAGCGAAGGCCGAGCGGATCCTGGGGGACCTGTGGCGCGCGTACGCGGCGGACCCCCGCCAGCTGCCGCCGCACGTGCTCGACCGCGCGCGAGGCGAGCCGGAGGAGCGCGCGATCGTGGATTACGTGGCCGGGATGACGGACCGCTTCGCGATGGACGAGCACGATCGGCTCTTCGACCCACACACCCACGTCTAGACGCGCTCGCGCCATGGACGGCGCCCTGGCGGCGGTCGTCGTGGCGGATAGAGTTGGCGCCGCTATGCGGGAGGACACAGTTTGAGGAAGCGAGGCTGGGGAGCCGGTCGCTGGTTCGGTCGGAGCAGCAACAACGGCAGTCTGCTCGATCGGCTTCGCAATCTGCACGGTGTCGATCTGCGCGAGGTTCGCGAGCTCGAGAACTTCGACGAGCTTCCCGAGCATCTCGAGGCCGGTGCAGCCCGCTGGCAGGGCAGCCGCCCGATCGCGCTGCTGGCGAGCCGCCGGGAGGGTCTCGACCTGCTCGGCTGGGCGCGGATCGCCGCGCGGCGCGCGGGCGCAGGGCGCAGCCTCGCCGAGGTCCTGATCGCGGCGCCGGAGTTCTCCGAGCGCACCCGTCGCGCCGCGTCGCGGGCGGCGGAGCGCGGTCCGTCGGTGCATCTGCTGACGCTGCCCGCGCTCGCCGAGGACGGTGGTGCCTGTCAGCTCGAGAGCCACCCGGCTCCGGCCAGGCCGTCACTGATCGGCGGCAGCACGAGTGTGCTGGCGCGGGTGTTGCGGGTATTGGAGGGGGCGGCCGCCGTCTCGGGCGCCGCCGGCGTGCGCCCGGCCGGCCCGGATCATCTCTTCTACGTGCGCGGCGAGCGGGCTGCCCGGGTCAGCGTCGAAGGCGATGAGGTCGTGATCTCCGTCGCGCTTCCCGAGCGGCGAACGATTCGCGCGAACGACGCGAGCTTCGCCCGGATCGGAGCGGATCTATATGAATGGGTCGTGCGACTCGCGGACGACCCGAGCCTGCTCGAGGGCGCCGCAGCGCGGCGCGATGCGCTGGTCGAGAGCTGCGCGGACGAGGCGCACGCGGGAGTCACGGCGCGCTGGCTGCCGTGGAACGAGGAGGGCAGCGACGCGATCGATTGGGTGGGCATCGACATCGCGGGCCGGCCCGTCGTCGGTGCCATCCGGCCGAGCCTCGACGTAGCGGACGTCCCGGGGTTGATCGCTGGCTGGCATCTGCTCGACCTCGAGCGCGAGGTCTGGAGCCCGGGCGCGGTCGGGGATCCGCGAATCTTCGTCTCGAGCGACTCGATCTCGGACGAGGCGCGCGAGATCCTCGAGGCCGTCGCGGGTCCGATCGGGGAGCGCCGCCTTCCGACCGAGCCGATGCGCGCCTATGCGAGCGAGACGCTGCCGGAGGCCGAGACAGCGCTCGATTCCGAGGATCTGCGTGAGGACGTCGGTCGATCCGAGCGTCGGGGCGGTCGGCGGCGGGGGCGACGCCGCGGCCGCGGCGGCGATCGAGGGACAGCCGAGTCGTCGGCGCGCGTGTACGACGCGGCCAGCGCGGAGGAAGAGCGCAATGCCCGTCGCGAGGCGCGCCGCGCGGCGGAGCTGCGCGGCGAATCGACCGAAGCCGAGCCGGCCGCGGAAGGAGAGCTCGATTCCCGCGCGCCGTTCGAGGCCGAGCTCGAGCCCGAGGCCGATGCAGAGACTCGCGCGGCCGGGGAGGAATCGGACGGTTTGGAGCCTCGGCGCGGACGGCGCGGCCGAAGACGCCGAGGCGGCCGAAGAGGCGCGCGGATCGTGTCCGGAGAGCGGGCGGAAGCCGACTCCGAGGCGCTGGAGTCGCGCGAGGCTGGCAGCGACGGCGAAGCGCGGGCATTCGGCGGCGAGGAGCTCGAGCCGGGCGAGGCGCCGGCTCCCGACGAGGCGCTCTCGAGCGACATGGAGGCGACCCTCGCGCAGGGTGAGGAAGAATCGGAGACCGGTCCGGCCGCGGAGCCGGTCGAGGTGTCTCCGCCGCGTGCGCGCCGACAGCGCGCCGCAATCCTCGTGCGCGACGACCCGGACTCGATCCTGGCCGCGCTCGTCCTGGCGCGCGACCGACGCACGATCGTGTCGTTCCGGGTCGCGCCGCAAGAAGGCCTGATGGACTTCTTCAAGGGACCGGCGACGGACATCGCAGACAACGTCGACGTGCTGGTCGTCGGCTACAGCGCGCAGCCGCGTCCGAAGGAGGTCCTCGACACCGCGGAGCTGTTCCGCGGACGGCTGCAGTGGTTCGACCACCACGAGTGGGCGATCGAGGATCTGGTGCGCCTGCGAGCGGTGCTCGGCCGCGACTCGATCGTGATCGAGGAGAACGCGACGAGCCCGCTGGGGGCGGTCTGCGAGGTGACCGAGCGGCGCAGCCGCTTCACCGACAAGCTGGTCGACCTCTCCGCGCGCCGGCTCTCCGAGACCGACATGCAGAAATGGGGCAACCGAGTGATCGCGCTGATCAAGCGCCTGGCCGAGACTCCCGGCGAGCACCGTGCCGAGATCGTCGCCGTGCTGAACGGCAAGCCGACCGACCTGCCCTCGGCTCCGGACGTCTATCGCGCCGAGACGGACTGGGTCGCGGAGAACGACCCGCGAATGGTGCACTTCGGCGAGTACCAGCTCGCGGTGGCGCGCGTGCCGTCCCACCTCGATCCGGGCGAGATCGGCCGCCGGCTGCGCCTGCGCACCGGCGCGCGGCTGTCGCTCGCGACGGTCGAGGGCGACGACCTCGTGGTGCTGTCCTGCAACGACGAGAAACGGCCGCTGAACGTCTCGGGCCTGATCGACGCCGTCGGCCAGCACCAGCCCTGGGTGATTCCGAAGAGCGGGGGCGATCGGATCGGCCGCGCGCGGATCGACGGCCTGCCGGAGCACCCGGAGCGATTCGAGACGCTGATCGGCGAGATCGTGCGCCATCGCTCCGTTCTCTACGGCTAGGCTCCGTGCCGGCGCTTCGCGTCAAGGAGATCTACCGCTCGATCCAGGGCGAATCGACCCGCGAGGGCTGGCCGTGCGTCTTCGTGCGCACGTCGGGCTGCGACATCCGCTGCAGCTACTGCGACGAGCCGCAGGCGTTCAGCGGCGGAGACCTGCTCGAGATCGACGTCGTGCTGGCGCGCGTGGCGGGGCTCGGGACGAGAATGGTCGAGCTCACCGGCGGGGAGCCGCTGCTGCAGAAGGCCGTGCCGGAGCTGGTCCGGCAGCTCTGCGACGCGGGCTACACGGTGCTGATCGAGACCGGCGGACACCACGACATCTCGGTGCTCGACCCCCGCGCGCACGCGATCGTCGATGTGAAGACGCCCGGCAGCGGGATGGTCGCGCGAAACGATCTCGGGAATCTCACTCGACTTCGCGCCGGTGACGAGCTGAAGTTCGTGCTCCGGGATCGCGCGGACTACGACTGGGCGGTGCAGCTGATCCGCGCCCATCGGCTGGAGAATCGCGTGCCGGTCAACCTCTCGCCGGTGCACGGCGTGCTCGATCCTCGGGACCTCGCCGGCTGGATCCAGGAGGACGGACTCTGGGTGCGGCTCAATCTGCAGGTCCACAAGTACGTCTGGGGCGCGGAGACGAAGGGCGTCTGAGTCTGCGGCGTCGCTCGCGCGCTCGACCCGAGCGAGCGGGTCGTTCAGAATCCGCGAAGAAGATCCGCACCTCGATGCGGCGGGAGAAGCGAACATGACCGTCGCCAGTGGCTCGCGCTTCACGTGGCTCGACCGACGCCGCTTCCTGAAGCTCTCCGGCATGGCGGCGGCCGCGACCGCGGTGGGCGGACTTCCGCTCCTGCATCTCCGCGAAGAGGCGATCGCGGCCGAGCTCCCGGCGGGAAGCGTCGCGCGCGATCCGACCAAGCTCGGCAGCTGGCAGGATCTCTACCGGCAG
This sequence comes from Deltaproteobacteria bacterium, assembly GCA_016875225.1. Lineage (NCBI taxonomy): Bacteria > Pseudomonadati > Myxococcota > Myxococcia > Deltaproteobacteria bacterium. Next base: position 29,216 of record VGRW01000005.1, on the reverse strand, counting down.
CGCTGGAGCTGGGACCACGTCGCGAAGGGAACGCACGGCTGGCTGAACTGCCGCAGCGCGTGCAACTTCGACCTGTACGTGAAGGACGGGATCGTCGTCCGCGAGGAGCAGACCGCGAGCTACACCGCCTCGGAGCCCGGTGTTCCCGATTTCAATCCGCGCGGCTGTCAGAAGGGCGCCTGCTACACCGAGGTCATGTACGGCCCGAGCCGACTCACCGTTCCGCTGAAGCGCGTAGGCCCGCGCGGCGGCGGTCAGTGGCAGCAGATCTCCTGGGACGACGCGCTGCGCGAGATCGCGGAGAAGCTGGTGACGATCGCCGAGAAGGACGGCACCGACAGCATCATCCACGATCTCGGCCCCCACTTCGACCAGGGCCCGACCACCGCCGGGCGGGTGCGCTTCTTCGGCCTGGCCGGAGCCACGCTCTCCGACGACTGGGCGGAGATCGGCGATCTGAACCACGGCGCTACGATCACGTTCGGCTTTCCCCACGTCGGCGGAAGCTCCGACGAGTGGTTCCTCTCCGACTATCTCGTCGTCTGGATGATGAACCCGGCCGTGACTCAGATCCCCGACGCTCACTTCCTGTTCGAGGCGAAGTACAACGGCGCCGAGCTGGTGGTGATCGATCCGCAGTACAGCGCCACCGCCGTGCACGCGGATCAATGGATTCCGATCCGGCCCGGGGCCGACGCGGCCCTGGCGCTGGCGACCGCGCGGCACATCTGGAACACCGGCCGCATCGATCTGGACTACGTCCGCGAGCAGACCGACCTGCCGATCCTGGTGCGACTGGACACCGGCCGCTTCCTGAACGAGGCGGATCTGCTCGAGGCCGGGCGACGCGAGCTGGTGTACGTCTGGGACGCGAAGGCGGGCGCTCCGGTCGCCGCCCCGGGCGCTCCGACCAACACGGATCAGCCGCGGCTCGGCGGCGGCGCGCTCGCTCCGCCGATCGAGGGCCGCTTCAGCGTGAAGCTTCGCGATGGCAGCGAGACCGTGGTCGTTCCCGTCGGCTCTCTGCTCCGCGAGCACCTCGAGCCGTGGAGCTTCGAGGCCAGCGCAGAAGTGACCGGACTCGCCCCCGAGCAGATCGAGAAGTTCGCCGAGGGCTTCGCGCGCGCGAAGCGGCCGATGGTGCTGTCGAGCTGGGGCTCGAACCGCTTCTTCCACTCCGACCAGATGAACCGCGCGAAGATCCTCTGCCTGTCGCTGAAGGGCGCGGTGGGACGGAAGGGCTCGGGCTACCACTCCACGGGCTGGATCGAGACGGGCGGGCTCGGCATCGGGTCGCACACCGGCATGCGCGGGCGGCTCGAGCTCTTCATGCACCTCGACATGAGCACGCTCTTCGACCTCGCGGTCGAGCGCGTGCGCGGTCGGATCAGCACGCAGCTCGCCGTCTGGGACCTCGCCGCGGAGATGACCGAGGAGCTGGCGTGCGTGGGAAACGCCGCGAGCCTGAATCTCGGCTACCAGGGAATCGCCGGAGATCTCGACCGCGAGCAGGCGAACCTCTATCCGCGTCCGCTCACCGACTACGACCGCGAGGCGCGCGAGAAGGGCTGGATGCCGCGCTTCCCGACCAAGGCGGCCCGCGCCTGGGTGACCGGCGGCAACAACGTGCTTCGCCGCTCCAATCTTCCGCAGCGCTCGCTCGAGCACCTCTGGCCCGCGCTGGACCTGGTGGTCGACGTGAATCCCAAGTTCACGTTCACCGGAATGCACGCCGACTACCTGCTGCCCGCCGCCGGCTACTACGAGAAGCGCGGCATCAAGTACACCGTCGCTTACATCCCCTACCTCCACTACTGCGACGCCGCGGTGCCGCCGGTCGGCGACTCGAAGGACGAGTGGGAGATCTTCTGGCGTCTGGCGCAGCAGGTGCAGCGGGTCGCGCGAGAGCGCGGAACGCCGGTGTTGCCCGGCTGCGGGAAGCTCGAGGTCGATCTCACCACGATCGGTGATCGCTTCTCGTACCATGGCGAGTTCGGCCCCAAAGACACCGACAAGGTCATGCAGCACATCCTCGACAGCTCGGGCACGACCCAGGGCATGACCGTCGCGGGGCTCGAGCGCACCGGCGTCGAGAAGTTCAAGGGCGCGGGCGGACCGGGCGGTCAGGCGCAGCTCTGGAACGACTCCTGGAAGGGCGACGGCGTGCTGCGCGCCTGCACCCACTTCACCGAAGAGAAGTGGCCCTGGCCCACGCGCACCGGTCGACAGCAGTTCTACGTCGATCATCCCTGGTTCCTGCAGGCCGGGGAGGCGCTCCCGTCCCACATCGAGAGCCCGAAGGCGGGGGGGGACCTGCCGTTCCAGCTGATCTCGTGTCACGCGCGCTGGAGCATCCACAGCGTCTGGCGCGACGATCCCATGCTTCTGCGACTGCAGCGCGGCGAGCCGGCGCTCTACCTGAACCCGCGCGACGCGGAGCGGCTCGGGATCGCCGACGGCGAATGGGCCGAGCTCGAGAACCGCTTCGGGCTGGTGTTCATGCGCGTGAAGCACTCGTCGATGGTCCGGCCGGGGGTCGCCTACTACTTCCACGCCTGGGAGCCGCACCAGTTTCCGAAGCACGAGAGCTACAAGTTCGTGACGCCTGGGCTGATGAACCCGCTCCACTTCGCGGGCGGCGAGGGCCAGCTGCGCTGGCGCTTCGGCGTCTGGGCGCCGGGCACGCAGGTGCAGGACACGCGGGTCGCGATCCGTCCACGAAGGGCCGACGCGGTCGATGCGATCCGCGCGGCGCAGGAGTCCTAGCCATGGCGAACGCGAATCCGGTGAAGCGACAGATCGCGATGGTGCTCGACCTGAACAAGTGCATCGGCTGCCAGACGTGCACGATCGCCTGCAAGAAGCTCTGGAACAAGGACACCGGCACGGGCTATGCGTACTGGAACAACGTCGAGACGCTCCCCGGCGCCGGCTATCCGCGCGGTTGGGGCGAGAGCGGCGGCCGCACGCCCGACGGCGGAGTGAAGGCGGGCCGGATCCCGACGCTCGACGACGACTACGGGCGCGCCTGGACCTTCAATCACGACGAGGTGCGAAAGCGCGCAGGCGAGGGCGAGGGCAAGCCGTGGCTGCGCCCGAACGAGAAGCCCCACTGGGGCGCGAACTGGGACGAGGATCGCGGCGCCGGCGAGTACCCGCAGGACAACCACTACTTCTACCTGCCGCGCCTGTGCAACCACTGCACGCACCCGGCCTGCCTCGACGCCTGTCCGCGTCATGCGATCGAGAAGCGCGACGAGGACGGAATCGTGCTGGTCGATCAGGATCGCTGCCACGGCTACCGCTTCTGCGTCGAAGCGTGCCCGTACAAGAAGGTCTACTTCGATCCGCTGCGGCAGGTCTCGACCAAGTGCATCTTCTGTCTGCCGCGAATCGAGGAGGGCGTCGCGCCGGCGTGCGCGCGGCAGTGCCCGGGGCGACTGCGCTTCGTCGGCTATCTCGACGACGAAGCCGGGCCGATCTGGAAGCTCGTCCACAAGCACCGCGTTGCGCTTCCGCTGCACCCCGAGTTCGAGCTCGGCCCGAACGTCTTCTACGTCATGCCGATGAGCCCGCCCAAGCTCGATGCGCAGGGGCGTCCCACCGACGAGCCGCGAATTCCGACCCGCTACCTGGTGAGCCTGTTCGGCGAGCGCGTGCCGGAGGTGCTCGCGACGCTCGAAGCCGAGCGGGCCAAACGCCGCAGCGGAGAGCCGAGCGAGCTCATGGATCTTCTGATCGCCTACGACTGGAACCAGAACTTCGCGCTCGGCCCGCGCAAGCGGGAGGTGCTCTGATGCGCCGCAAGGTCTCGCTGATCGCTGCGCCGACGGGGATGTCTCCCGGCGGGTACGTCCCGGTCGCCTACGTGGGGCGAGACGCGCCGCGAACCCCGGTCGTCGAGCTCGAGACCTCGAAGTCCGGGAGTCTGTGGCGGGTCGAGCTGGTCTGGGCCTGCGCGCAAGAGCCGCGCGCGCTCGCCGACGACGTCGATCGATTCACCGACGCGGCGGCGGTTCTCGCGCCGTCGGTCGCCGATGCGCCGTGGCTCACGATGGGCGCGCCAGGGAAATCCGTCGAGGGGGCGCTCTGGCGCGCCGATCGCGAGCCGCTCTTCGGTGTGAGCGCCCAAGGCCTCGGAACCGTCACGCGCGCGGCGGCGCCGGCGGGCTGGCGCGCGAGCGCGGAGTGGAAGAGCGGACGCTGGCGGCTCTTGTTCGAGCTCGAGGGCTGGGCGCTGCTCGAAGCGCAGCGCAAGCTCGCGATCGCGGTGTGGCAGGGAGCGCAGAACGATCGCGGCGGTCTGAAGTCGGTCTCTTCCGGGTGGCTCGAGATCGCGGCGTGAGCGCGGCATCGCGCGCGCGGGCGCTGCCGTTCGTCGGCTGGGCGCGGATCTGGAGTCCGCTCGCCTCGCGCGAGCTTCGCGACGAAGCGTGGGACGCGCTCGGTCTGCCCGGACGCTTCGCCGACCTCGAGCCCGCGTACTGGGCCGCGTTCCACGTCGGCTCGCCGCGGCCCAGCGTTCCGCTCCTGCTGCACGCCGCGCTCGGCCTCGAGGGCGGGCACGCGCGCGAGGAGTGGATGCGCGTGCTCCACTTTCTCGGTCTGCGCTGGCAGGAGCAGGCGCTCCCGCCGGACCACCTCGCGCCGAGCTGCGAGGCTCTCGCGGCCGCGATCGACCGCGAGGACGACGTGCTCCCCGCTACCTGCTGCCCTGGTGCGCGGCGGCGCGCACGGGCCTGGGAGTAGCTCACGCCGCGCTCGGCGCTCTCACCGAGCGCTTCGAGTCCGATCTGCGCGCGCTCGGGGCGCTCGGACCCGATTCCGACTGAGCCGCGACTAGCGGTAGATCCGGACGCCGCCCGCGACGAACTCGCGCGACTTCTCGGCCAGCCCTTCCTCGAGCGCGACCGCGTCCTCGAGGCGCTTCTTCTGCGCGTACTCGCGCACCTGCTGGGTGATCTCCATGCTGCAGAACTTCGGTCCGCACATGGAGCAGAAGTGAGCGACCTTGGCGTTCTCCGCGGGCAGCGTGGCGTCGTGGTAGCGGCGCGCGGTCTCGGGATCGAGCGAGAGGTTGAACTGGTCCTCCCAGCGGAACTCGAAGCGCGCCTTCGAGAGCGCGTCGTCGCGGAGCCGCGCGCCCGGGTGACCCTTCGCGAGGTCGGCCGCGTGCGCGGCGATCTTGTACGTGATCACGCCCGTCCGCACGTCGTCGCGATCGGGCAGCCCCAGGTGCTCCTTGGGCGTCACGTAGCAGAGCATCGCCGTGCCCAGCGACCCGATCATCGCCGCGCCGATCGCCGAGGTGATGTGGTCGTAGCCGGGCGCGATGTCGGTCGTGAGTGGCCCGAGCGTGTAGAACGGCGCCTCGTGACAGACCTCGAGCTGCCGGTCCATGTTCTCCTTGATCAGGTGCATCGGCACGTGACCCGGGCCCTCGATCATGACCTGCACGTCGCTCTCCCAGGCGATCTTCGTCAGCTCACCCAGCGTCTCGAGCTCCGCGAACTGCGCGGCGTCGTTCGCGTCCGCGATCGAGCCCGGGCGCAGCCCGTCGCCGAGCGAGAACGCGATGTCGTAGGTCTTCATGATCTCGCAGATCTCGCGGAAGTGCGTGTAGAGGAAGCTCTCCTGGTGATGCGCCAGGCACCACTTCGCCATGATCGAGCCGCCGCGCGAGACGATCCCGGTGAGGCGATCGGCGGTGAGCGGCACGTAGCGCAGCCGTACACCGGCGTGGATCGTGAAGTAGTCGACGCCTTGCTCCGCCTGTTCGATCAGTGTGTCGAGGAAGAGCTGCGGCGTGAGCTCCTCCGCGCGCCCGCCGACCTTCTCGAGCGCCTGGTAGATCGGCACGGTTCCGATCGGCACCGGCGAGTTGCGGATGATCCACTCTCTCGTGGTGTGGATGTTCGCGCCGGTGGAGAGGTCCATCACGGTGTCGGCGCCCCACTGGATCGACCAGAGCAGCTTCTCGACCTCTTCGTCGATCGAGGACGAGACGGCCGAGTTGCCGATGTTCGCGTTCACCTTCACCAGGAAGCGCCGGCCGATCAGCATCGGCTCGCTCTCGGGGTGGTTCACGTTGTTGGGCAGGATCGCGCGGCCGCAGGCGATCTCGCTGCGCACGAGCTCCGGCGCCACGCCCTCGCGAAGCGCGGCGAACTCCATCTCGGGCGTCACGATGCCGCGCCGCGCGTAGTGCATCTGGCTGACGTTGCGGCCCGCGCGCGCGCGAAGCGGAGCGACGCGACGGCCGGGAAAGGCCGGCGTCGCGCTCGCGCGCCGGCCGTCGTCGTCGGGCCGCGCGGGCCGGCCCGGGTACTCCTCGACGTCGCCGCGCTCGCGGATCCAGGCGTCGCGGAGCTTCGGCAGGCCCGCCGTGAGATCGACCGAGAGCTGCGCGTCGCCGTGCGGTCCGCTCGTGTCGTAGACGCGGACCGGGCCATCGGCCGACTGTCCGGCGCGTGGCGTGAGCTCGATCTCGCGCAGCGGAACGCGCAGATCCGCGCGGGAGCCGAGCAGGTGGACGCGCCGCGAGCGAGGGAAGTGGCGGTGGTCGCTCATCGGCAGATCGTACCCTAGCGAAGCGACTTCAGCCGCCTCGCGTAGAGCTTGTGGAGCTTTGCGACCTTCGGCAGCGCGATCGCGGCGATGTAGGGCTGATGAGGATTCCGCGCCGCGTAATTCTGGTGGTATCCCTCGGCGGGAAAGAACTCCGCGAGCGGCTCCAGACGAGTCGCGATCGGCGCTGCGAAGATCTTCGCCCGCTCGAGCTGTGCGATGTACGCCTGTGCGACGCTCTTCTGCTCCTCGTCGGCGAAGAAGATCGCCGAGCGGTACTGTCGCCCGACGTCGTTGCCCTGCCGATCGACTTGCGTCGGATCGTGCGCGACCGAGAAGAAGACCTCGAGCAGCTCCCCGAAGCGGATCCGCGCCGGATCGAAACGGATCCGGATCGCCTCGGCGTGATTCGTCCCACCGCCGCAGACGGTCTCGTAGTCCGCCTTCGACGCGACATCGCCGACGTAGCCGGAAACGACCTCGAGCACGCCGTCCAGCGGCTGGAAGACGGCTTCGGTGCACCAGAAGCAGCCGCCCGCGAGGACCGCGGTCTGCGGCGCGGCTCCGGGTGCGGCGTGGATGTCTCGCTCGGGCTCTGGAAAATCTTCGCCGGCGGCGGCCATCAGCTCCCTCCTGGTCAAGGCTCGCTCGGGGGCGGGTGGCGATGGAGGGACTCGAACCCCCGACACGGCGGATATGAGCCGCCTGCTCTAACCAGCTGAGCTACATCGCCAGACTCGCGGGCGCAGAACACTAACCGGACCCGCGCGCGGCTGCTACAGGAGCGCGAGGTAGGCCAGCAGCTGGGACATCTGGTCGCTTCCGAGCTCGACGCCGCTTCCGGCCGCGACGGCGCGAACGGCCGACTCCAGATCCGCAAACCGCCCGTCGTGACCCCAGGGGCCGCGCGTCGCCACGCCGCGCAGCGTCGGGACCGAGAACCGACCACCCGTACCCACGTCGCTCGTCCGCGCGCGCGCGAACGCGGGCGCTGGGTGGCAGTCCGCGCAGCCCGCCTCGGCGAAGACCGCGAACCCCTTTCGCGCGGTCAGGTTCACCGGCTCGACGGGCGCTCCATCGGGCTGGATGCGACCGCGATCGAAGGGCGCAAGCGAGAGCAGATAGGACTCGAGGGCGTCCGCGTCCCGGCCCGACAGCGACCCGCCGCGCATCTCTAGCGCGAGCATTCGGTCCGTCGCAGCCCGAAGCGTCGTCGCCGAGCCATCCCAGAGGTAGGGCGCCGTCTGCCAGAGCCCGCGCAGGCTCGGCGTGCGCAGGCCTCCGGGCGTGCCCGGCTCGACGCTCTCTCCGTCCAAGTAGACCTTGCGATCCTCGCCGCCGCCCGGATGGCAGCTGGCGCAGCTTCGCGTGCCGTCGCCGGAGAGCCTCCGATCCGCGAACAGGGCTGCGCCGCGCTGCACCAGATCTGCGTCGAGGGCCGGCTTCGACGCCGGAGCCGGGCCGCCGATCCACTCGACCAGCACGCAGCCCGAGAGCAGCAGCCCGGTTGCGCTAAGAGCGAGCCAGGAGCGCATGCTTCTGCACCTTCCCCGAGGCCGTGCGCGGGAGCTCGGCGACCACGACCACCTCTCGCGGGAGCTTGTAGCGCGCCAGGCGCCGTCCCGCCCAGGCGAGCAGGGCGCTCGCATCGAGCTCGGCGCTCGCCGCGACCACGTAGGCGCGACCGGCCTCGCCCCAGGTCTCGTCGGGCACGCCCACGACCGCGACCTCGGCGACCTGCGGGTGCTGGCCGAGCACCCGCTCCACCTCGGCCGGGTACACGTTCTCTCCGCCGCTGATGTAGAGCTCCTTCAGACGGCCGACGAGCGTGATGATCCCCTCGTCATCCATCACGCCGAGATCGCCGGTGCGGTGCCAGCCGTCGATCCGGCTCTGCTCGGTCTCCTCCGGACGGCGCCAGTAGCCGGTCATCACGATCGGGCCGCGCACGACGATCTCGCCGCGGGTGCCGCGCGGAACGTCCCGCCCGTTCTCGTCGGCGATGCGCACCTCGCCGAAGGCGACCGGTCTTCCGACCGAGCCGGCCTTGCGAAGCGCGTCTGCCGCGTCCAGACAGCACAGGATCGATGTCTCGGTCTGGCCGTAGCCCTGCTTCAGGCGGATTCCCAGCCGCGCGTAGCGCTCGATCGTCTCGACGCCGAGCGCGGCTCCCGCGCTGAACGCGAAGCGCAGCGTTTCGAGCTTGGCCGGCTCGAGCCCCGCGGCGAGCATGCGCTCGTACATCACGGGCACCGCGCCGAGCAGGGTCGCTCGCTCCCGCGCGATGCAGTCCGCAAGCCCGATCGGATCGAAGCGGTCGACGAGCACGGCCGTCGCGCCGGCGAAGAGCGCGGGAACCGAGAGGATCTTCAGGCCGAAGGAGTGGAACAGCGGGATCGGCACCACGACGACGTCGTCGCCCACGAGCTCGAAGTAGCGCTCGGCGTTGCGCGAGTTCCAGTAGGTCTTGCGGTGCGGAAGCACGGCGCCTTTGGGTCGCCCGGTCGTGCCGCTGGTGTAGAGGATCGCCTGCGGGCTCTCGCCGCCGGGCGCGGCGGCGGGACGCTCGGCGCGACCGGGCATGCGCGCGCGGAGCTCGTCGGGAGCGAGCTGGTGCGTGCCGGACCGGTAGGGAATCTCGATCGCCCCCTCTCTCACCACCAAGCGCGGCTCGGAATCTTCGATCTGGAAGCCGAGCTCGGCCGCGGTGAGCCGGGTGTTCAGCGGAATCAGGATCGCGCCGAGCAGCGCGCTTGCGAAATACAGCTCCAGGTACAGAGGCTCGCTCGGGAGCGCGAGTGCGACCCGATCGCCCGCGACGACGCCGAGCGCCGAGAGGGCCGCGGCCGCGCGGTTCACGCGCGCCTCGAGCTCCGCGTACGAGATGCGCTCCCCGCTCGCCTCGACGACGAGCGCGGGGTGGTCGCCTCGGGCGTCGGCGTGGGCGGCGAGCCAGGTCCCGACGTTTGCTTCTGGCCCTGGATCGCGGCGCATGGCGGTGGCCCGAGTGTGACAGAATCGCGGCGTGAACCTCAAAGGCCAGCCGGTTCGAGTCGGAGATCTCGTCCACCAGGCGGAGCGCGCGATCTCGCCGCAGGTGATCGCGTTCTACTGCGACACCTTCGCCGACAGCAATTCGGTGTACGCGCGCGAGGGCGTCGCGCCGCCGCTGCTCTACCACAGCGAGGTCTACGCGCACCTGGAGCGCTGGTACCTGCGCAACCTGGTCGGAAACCTGCACGCGCGCCAGGAGTGGCTGCTCTTCGCGCCGATCCGCGCCGGCTCGACGGTGCGCACCCGCTCGACCGTGATCGAGCGCTATCGCAAGCGCGACCGCGACTTCGTCGTGAACGAGGTCGACTACTGCGACGAGAGCGGGAGGCTCCTGGTGCGTTCGCGAACGCACCAGTCGTTCCTCGCCGAGCTGCCGCAGGCGGACGGCGCGTACGTCGTGGACCGCGCCTCGGCGGAGAAGAAAGAGCGGCGCGCGGTCGGGGAGGGCGACGGCCCCGAGCTCGAGCCGGTCGAGCTACGGGTCGACCTCGCCACCTGCTGGCGCTTCTCGGGGCCCGCGCGGAACTACCACACCGACCCCGACGAGGCGAAGAAGCTCGGCTTTCCCGACGTCGTCGTGCAGGGGATGCTCTCGACCTGCCTCGCTTCGCAGGTCATGGGCAACGCGCACGGCATGGGCTGGCTCGCGGGTGGACGCATGGATCTGAAGCTCGTGAACGTGCTCTGGGGCGGCGAGCGCGTGCGCGCCCGCGCGAAACTTCGCTCGGAGAACGCAGAAGGCGCGTTCACGCGGCGCGAGTACGAGATCTGGGTCGAGAAGGACGACGCCAAGCGAACGATCGTCAGCGTCGGAGCCGCCTCAGCGCTGCTTCCCTGAGCTCTCCAGCAGCGCGTCGAGCGCCTGGGCCATCTCGTGCGCGGACGCGAAGCGGCCGTCCGGATCCTTCTGGCAGGCGCGCTTCAGGATCGCGACCAGCCCCTCGGGGATCTCCGGGCGCAGCCGGCGCGGATCGGGAAGCGGCGCGTGCAGCTGCTGGTCGACCACGCCTTCGCCGCTGAAGGGGCGCTCGGCGGTCGCCATCTCGAACATCGAGATCCCGAGCGCGTAGAGGTCGGCGCGCCCGTCGATCTCGTGGCCGAGGATCTGCTCCGGCGGCATGTACTGCGGCGTGCCGCGGGCCTCGGTGAGCGCCTCGCTTCCGGTCTCCAGCGCCTTGCTGATGCCGAAGTCCATCAGCTTCGCGCTGCCGTCGGCGGTGAGCAGGATGTTCGACGGCTTCACGTCGCGGTGGATCACGTTGGAGCGGTGCGCGTAGCCGAGCGCGCGGCAGATCTCGCGCCCGATCTCCGCGACGCGGTGGGGCGGAAGCGGCTGGCGGCTGCTCGAGCCGCGGATCCGCATCACCTCCCGCACGGTTCGACCCTGCACGTACTCCATCACGATGCACGGCTGGCCGTTCACCACCGCGACGTCGTAGATGTGCACGATGTTGGGGTGGTTCATCGCCGCCGCCGCGCGCGCCTCGGCGCGGAACATCTGCACGGCCTGCGGATTCGCGGCGAGCTCGCCGGGGAGGAATTTGATCGCGACGGCGCGCCCGAGCTCCCGGTCGCTCGCGAGATAGACGATGCCCATCCCGCCGCGCCCGATCTCGTCGCGAAGCTCGTAGCGGTCGTCGGCCGACGTCGCGAGCGACGGAGCCGTGGCGTTGCCGGGCGCGCGCTCGGCGAGCCGTTCGATTCGAGCCTCGATGTCGGCGTAGCGCGAATCGACCTGCGCGATGCGCTCGAGCGTGCCGACTGCACCCGCCACGTCGCCGATCCGCTCCAACGCGGTCGCGAGCAGGAGCAGAAGCTCCAGATCGTCCTTCGTGTAGCCGCTTCCCCCGGCCGACGCATCGAGCTTCTCCCTGGCGCGGTCGATCAGGCCCTTCTCGAGGAAGATCCTGGCGAGCAGCCGCGAGGCGTCGCGCGCTCCGGCCGCGCCCGACGGGATACGCGAAAGTGTGTCGACGGCGCGCTCGTAGGAGCCCAGCTCGTAGAATGCGCGGCCCGCGGCGAGGTGATCGCCGTCCTCGAGCGCCATCTCCGCCGCGCGCAGGCGGTCGCCCGCGCGCTCCCAGCAGGCGCGCGCCTCCGATCGCTTGCCCGCCCGCTCGAAGCAGCTCGCGGCGCGCTCGTGGACGCCCGCGCGCTCGTAGGCGCGGGCCGCCTGCTCCTGCTGGCCGACCTTCTCGTACAGCTCCGCCGCCTGGCGCGGATCGCCGGCCTCCGCGTAGCAGCCCGCCGCCTGATCCCATTCGGAGGCGGACTCGTAGAGCTCGGCGGCGCGGCGCAGCCAGCGCGGTGTGCGGCCGCGCGATTCGAGCAGCGTCTCCGCGGCCGCGATGCCCAGGCCCGCGCGGGCAAACAGCCGCGAGGCGCTCTCCGCATCGCCGAGCCGCCGGTGCAGCTGCGCGGCCCGTTCTAGATCGCCGGCGCGCTCGAAGAGCTCGGCGGCCTCGCGCTCCTCGCCCGTGAGAAGCAGCGCCTCGCCGGCTTCGCGCCAGAGGCCCGCGCTCTGGAAGTGATGCGCGGCCTCGGCGTGCCGGCCGAGCTCGGAATAGACGCGCGCGGCTCGCGCGGGCTGCTTCGCCAAAAGCAGCGCGCGAGCGAGCTTCGGCTTCGCGCCGGCGCGCTCGTAGAGCGGCAGAGCCCGCGCGACCTGCTGTCGCTCGACCAGCAGATCTGCCGCGCGCTCGAACTCGCCTTGCTCGACGAGCTTCCGGTACTCGACCTCGGCGTCGACGGGAGCGCCTCCGCGGCTCGACTTGTCACGGCGCAGCCGCCAGGCCAACAGGACGACGAGCAGGGCCGCCGCGGCGGCGAGCGCCGCGCCGACCGTCCAGTCGAAGCCGGCCGAAAGCCGGGTCAGCGATCCCAGGACGCGCTCGATCCAGGCGATCTCCGTCAAGAGAAGCCGCTCCCCCCCGCCTCGCGCTGCACGGCGCGTCAGAGGAGTCTTCGGCCCGCGGCAGAACCTTGTTTAGGGCCCCGGGAGCTTGGCGGCGACGGTCGGATCCGTACTCTGTCGCCGTGGATCCGATCCATCGGGAGCTGGCTCGATTTCTCCGCGCCCACGGGGTGCGGCGCGATGCCCGCGTGCTCGTGGCGGTCTCGGGCGGGGCCGACTCGGTCGCGCTCCTGCACGCGCTGCTCGGCATCGGCCAGCGCGTTGCCGCGGCGCACGTCCACCACGGGCTGCGCGGGCGCGAGGCGGACGCCGACCTCGCGTTCGTGGCGGAGCTGTCGCGATCGCTGGGGGTGCCATTCGCCTTCGAGAGGGTCGATGCGTCGGCGCGCGATGGCCGGTCCCCGGAGGCGCGCGCGCGCTCGCTCCGCTACGAGGCGCTCGAGCGGATCCGAGTGGCCGGGCATCACGCGCACCTGACGACGGCGCACCACCTCGACGATCAGGCCGAGACCGTGCTGCTCCGCGCGGTGCGCGGAACCGGGATCGGCGGGCTCGCAGCGATCCGTCCGAGCCTGGATGGCGGTCGCGTGCTTCGCCCGCTGCTCGCGACGCGACGTGCGGAGCTGCGCCGCTATCTCGCCGAGCGTGGGCTCTCGTTCCGCGAGGATGCGACCAACGGGGACCCGGCGACCCCGAGGAATCGCCTGCGCCTGGAGATCCTGCCGGCGCTCGACTCGATGCACCCGGGCGCGAGCGAGCGGCTGGCGTCGCTTGCGGAGCTGGCGGCGGAGCAGGACGCGGCGCTGATCGGAGCGCTGGGCGAGCGCCTCGAGCAGCTCTCCAGCCGCGGCGACGGCGGACTCTGGCTCGACGCTGCGAAGCTCGCCGCGCTCGAGGTCGGCCAGAGACGGCGCGCGCTGCACGCGCTGGCCGCCCGCGAGGGGCTGGACGCGGCGCTCTCCCGCGCGCACGTCGAGCGGATCGACGCGTTCGTCGCGCGCGGCGAGACCGGCCGTGAGCTCTCGCTCCCCTGCGGTTTCAAGCTGCTCCGAGATCGACAGCGGCTCTGGCTCGGCCCGTCGATCGGACCGAGTCCTCCCGCTCCGCTCCGCGTCGAGGTTCCGCTCGAGGGCTCGCTCGAATTCCCCGATCGAGGCCTCCGTCTCAGCTGGCACCCGTGCACCGCACCGGATCCCCCGCGTCGCCTGCTTCGCCTTCCCGCTCGTCCGCAGCTCGCACTGATCGCACGGAGTCCGAGCGCCGACGATCGGATTCTCTCGAGGGGTCGCGAGCGTCCGCTCAAGGAGGCGTTCGCCAGCGCCCGATGGTCCAGACAGGCGCGGGCGCGAGCGGTGGTCGTCGAGCGGGATGGAGAGATCGTCTGGGTGCCAGGTCTGTTTCGCAGCGAGGCAACGCGGGACGGCGAGGGCGGGCGCGAGCTTCGCGCCGTGTGCCTTCCAAGCCCGAGGTGAAGTTGCTAGATTGCAAGAGAATCCGAGCGTTTGGCGGCAGAACGCCGAGCCAGGCACTCCCCCGGAGGTGAGTTGAACCACCTTTACAAGAATCTGCTGACGCTTGCGATGGCCATGTTCGTGCTGCTGGCCATCTTCAGCCTGTTCGGCGGGACCCCGCAAGAGCCGAACGAGATCCGCTACTCGGACTTCCTCACGCGCCTCGAGGCGGGCGAGGTGGCTTCGATCACCGTCAAGGGCGAGCACATCGAAGGCAAGTTCGACGATGCCTCGACCTTCGCGACCAACGGGCCGGCCGGCGGCGACCGCTTCGCGAAGCTGCTGAAGAAGCACAAGGTCGACACGACCTACACCGCGCAGGACGACGGCGGGCTCTGGCAGTCGATGCTGATCAGCTGGCTGCCGATGCTGCTCTTCATCGGGCTCTGGTTCCTGCTCTTCCGCCAGCTGCAGTCGGGCGGGGGCAAGGCGATGAGCTTCGGCAAGTCGCGCGCGAAGCTGCTCTCCGAGAATTCACAGCGGGTGACGTTCGCGGACGTCGCGGGAATCGAAGAGGCGAAGTCCGAGCTCGAGGAGATCGTCTCCTTCCTGCGCGATCCCAAGAAGTTCACACGGCTGGGCGGACGGATCCCCAAGGGCGTGCTGCTGATCGGCCCCCCGGGAACGGGCAAGACGCTCCTCGCACGCGCGATCGCCGGCGAGGCTGGGGTTCCGTTCTTCTCGATCTCAGGCTCGGACTTCGTCGAGATGTTCGTCGGCGTCGGCGCGAGCCGCGTCCGCGATCTGTTCGGGCAGGGCAAGAAGAACGCGCCGTGCATCATCTTCATCGACGAGATCGACGCGGTCGGCCGTCATCGCGGAGCCGGGCTCGGCGGTGGCCACGACGAGCGCGAGCAGACGCTGAACCAGCTCCTGGTCGAGATGGACGGCTTCGAGTCGAACGAGGGCGTGATCATCATCGCCGCGACGAACCGACCCGACGTGCTCGATCCGGCGATGCTGCGGCCGGGGCGCTTCGACCGACACGTGACGGTGAACCGGCCCGACCTTCGCGGCCGCGAGGCGATCCTGCGCGTCCACGCGCGCCGGGTGCTGCTCGCGCCGGACGTGAACCTGACCGTGATTGCGCGAGGCACGCCGGGCTTCTCCGGCGCGGATCTCGAGAATCTGGTGAACGAGGCCGCGCTTCTCGCCGCGCGCCGCGACGGCGACTGCGTGGCGATGCGGGACTTCGAGCGCGCCAAGGAAAAGGTCATGATGGGCGCCGAGCGGCGCAGCCTGATCCTCTCCGAGAAAGAGCGGCGCATCACCGCCTACCACGAGGCCGGACATGCGCTGATCGGTATGCTCGAGGAGCACAGCGACCCGGTCCACAAGGTGACGATCATTCCGCGCGGCGGAGCCCTCGGCGTCACCATGACGCTCCCGACCGAGGATCGATACTGCGTGTCGAAGAACGAGCTGCTCGCGATGATCACCCGCGCGATGGGCGGGCGCGCGGCCGAGGAGCTGGTGTTCGACCACTTCTCGACCGGCGCCTCGAACGACCTGACGCAGGCGACCAAGATCGCCCGCGACATGGTGTGCAGCTACGGCATGAGCGAGAAGCTCGGCCCGATGAGCCTCGACGACGAACACGCGACGGTGTTCATCGGGCGGGAGTTCGGCGCTCCCTCCAAGCACAGCCCCGACATGGCGCGGCAGATCGACGTGGAGATGTCGGCGATCCTGACCGAGCGCTACGCACGGGCCAAGCAGATCCTGATCGACCACCGGGACGCGCTGGAGCGGGTCGCGCAGGCGCTGTTGGAGCGCGAGACGCTCGACGAGAGCGATCTTCGTCTGCTGCTCGAGGGCCGCCCGCTGCCACTCCTCGTCGAGCCGGTTGGCCGGGGACCGTCCGGCGCGGCCTCGAAGCCGGCGGCCGAGACGGAAGACGGCTCGCGCCGGCGCTTCGGCGAGAAGCCCATGCCCGATCCCGAGCCGGTTCCGGGCTAGGCGCATGCAGGAGCCGCGGCCGGAAACGCCCTCCGGCGCGCCGAGCGCTTCCCCGCGCGTGCTCGTGATGGGGATCGTGAACGTGACGCCCGATTCGTTCTCGGACGGTGGGCGGTTTCCCTGCGCCGAGGCCGCAATCGAGCACGGGCTTGCGCTCGTCGCGGAGGGCGCGGATTGGCTCGACGTCGGCGGCGAGTCGACGCGGCCGGGCTCCCGGCCCGTCTCCGAGGCCGAGGAGCGCGAGCGGGTGCTTCCGGTGATCGAGGGGCTCGCCAAGCGCACCGAGACGCCGATCTCGATCGACACCCGACGCGCCGCCGTGGCGGCCGCGGCGCTCGCGGCCGGCGCTCGGATCGTGAATGCGGTGGTGGGGCTGCGCGATGCCGAGCTGGCCGCGGTCTGCGCGGAGCACGGCGCCACCCTGGTGCTGAACCACATTCGCGGCGAGCCCGCGAGCATGCAACACGATCCCGTGTACGGGGACGTGGTCCGCGAGGTGCGCGACGAGCTGCTCGCGGAGGCTTCGCTGGCGCAGCGCGCCGGCGTCGCGCGTGAGCGCATCTGGCTCGACCCCGGCCTCGGCTTCGGCAAGCACCCGCTGCGACACAACCTGCCGCTGCTCGGCCGCTTGGACGAGATCGTCGCCACCGGCTACCCGATTCTGGTCGGCGCCTCGCGAAAGCAGTTCATCGGCGCGCTCACCGGGGCGCCCGTGTCGCGGCGTCTGCACGGGTCGCTGGCCGCGGCCGTGGCGGCGGTGCTCGCCGGCGCGCGCGCCGTGCGGGCCCACGACGTGGCCGAGACGCGACAGGCCGTCGACGTGGCGAGCGCGATCCGCGCCGCCCGCGCGCCGGAGCGCAATTGACCTGGCTCGTCTACACCTGGCTGCTCGAGCGCTGGGAGAGCTTTGCCGAGAACTTCCAGCCGCTGCGCGATTCGCTCGACATCCTCGTGGTCGCGTGGTGCGTGTACTGGCTGCTGATGCGCATCAAGGGCACGCGCGCCGCGCAGATGGCGCTCGGCCTGCTGGTGCTGGTCCTCGCCTGGCGGCTCTCGGACCTGCTGGAGCTCGCCACCGTCTCGTTCCTGCTCGACAACTTCCTGTCCTCGGGCCTGCTGATCCTGATCGTGATCTTCCAGGCGGACGTGCGCCGCGCGCTGACGCGCGTCGGTCGCGGGCTGTTCGCGCCGGCGCGAATGCACCAGGCCCACGCGATCGAGGAGATCGTGCGCGCCTGTCAGGCGCTCGCGCAGCGCCGCGTCGGGGCGCTGATCGCGATCGAGCGCGAGCTGCAGACCGACGAGTTCGTCGAGGACGGGACGGTGCTGGACGCCGAGCTCTCGCGCGACCTGCTGATCTCGCTCTTCCTGCCGTACTCCCCGCTCCACGACGGCGCGGTCGTGGTGCGCCGGGGCCGCGTCTTCTCCGCGGGCTGCATCCTGCCGCTCGCGACGCGCGGTGACCTCCCGAGCGCGTTCGGCACGCGCCACCGTGCGGCGGTCGGGCTCACCGAGGAGACCGACGCGCTCGTCGTGGTCGTATCGGAGGAGTCCGGGAGGATCGCGCTGGTCGCCGGCGGAGAGATCCGCGCCGACCTGGACGGGCCGCGCTTGCGCCAGGCGCTGCTCGAGCTCACGGGTGGCGAGCCGAGCGTCGAGACGCCGCCCGAGAAGGACGTGGTCGCCGATCCGGCGCGCGCTCTGGAGACCTGAGGGTCGCGATGTGGATCTTCGACCATCTGCTCTACAAGATCGTGGCGCTCCTGATCGCATGCGTCCTCTGGGCCTCCGCCCAGGGCGTCACCGACGCAGAGCAGAGCTTCGACATTCCGATCCAGGTCGAGGGCGTCCCGGAGGAGCTGGTGGTCGTCGAGGAATCGGCGCACGAGATCAACCTGCGTGTGATGGGAAGCCGCGCGGCGCTGCGACAGGTGGCGAAGAACGCGCCGCACTACTCGGTGTCGTTCGACGGCGCGAAGGCGGGCGAGGCGCGCCTGGCAGTCAACAAGGAGCAGATCGCGCTGCCGCGCGGCGCGCGCATCGTCGCGAGCTCGCCGTCGACGCTGGTCTACGCGCTCGAGCCGGTGGGCTCGAAGCTGGTGCCCGTCCGCGCCGACCTCGTTGGCGAGCCTCCGCCAGGCTTCAAGCTGAAGCGCGTCGCCATCGAGCCCAAGGACCTCGCGATCGCGGGCGCCAGGAGCGCGATCCGCAACCTGCGCGAGGTCGTCACCGATCGCATCGACCTGTCGGGCCTGCGCGAGTCCGCGACGCTCGAGAGCCCGGTGCTGCTCGGCACCCCGCACGTCTGGCGCAAGGATAGGAGCGCCACGCCGATCCGTATCAAGCTCGAGATCGAGCCGTCGCCCGACCCGATCGAGGGCGGCTGAAGCGGGAGGACTCGAATGGCGGCTTCGCGAAAGCTCTTCGGAACGGACGGGATTCGCGGTCGCGCGAACGTCCACCCGATGACCGGGGAGGTCATGCTGCAGCTCGGGAGGGCGCTGGCGCTGGTGTTCCGGCTCGGCCCGACCGGCGGACGCGCGCCGCGCGTTCTGATCGGCAAGGACACGCGCCGCTCCGGCTACATGCTCGAGGACGCGCTCGCCGCGGGGCTGTGCTCGATGGGCGTGAACGTGCTGCAGGTCGGGCCGATTCCGACGCCCGGGCTCGCCTTCCTGACCGTCGACATGCGCTGCGACGCGGGCGCGATGATCACGGCCTCGCACAACCCCTTCGAGGACAACGGCGTCAAGTTCTTCTCGCGCGACGGCTTCAAGCTTCCCGACGATGCCGAGGCCCGGATCGAGGAGCTGATGGGCGCGCCCGAGCTCGACGCGCACCGCGCGCTCGGCGCGGAGATCGGCAGCGCGCGCCGGATCGACGACGCCTCCGGCCGCTACATCGTCTTCCTGAAGAAGACCTTCCCGCGCCAGCACACGCTCGAGGGGCTCAGAGTCGCGATCGACTGCGCGAACGGCGCCGCCTACAAGGTCGCGCCCACCGTGCTCGAGGAGCTCGGCGCCGAGGTCGTGGCGGTCGGCCGGCAGCCGGACGGAACCAACATCAACGCCGGCTGCGGCGCGATGCACCCGGAGCACGTGGCCGCGGTCGCGCGCCAGTCGCGCGCGGACGTCGGGATCGCCGTGGACGGAGACGCCGATCGCGTGGTGCTGGTGGACGAGCGCGGCGAGATCGTGGACGGCGAGCAGGTGCTCGCCATGTGCGCGCTCGACATGAAGCGACGCCAGGCGCTCTCGCGGGACGCGGTCGTCGGAACGGTGATGAGCAACCTCGGGCTCGAGCGGGCGCTCGCGGGAATGGGCCTGGCGCTGGTGCGGGCCGACGTCGGCGATCGCTACGTCGTCGAGGCGATGCTTCGCGAGAAGATCAACCTGGGCGGCGAGCAGTCCGGTCACGTCGTGTTCCTGGACCAGAACACCACCGGAGACGGAATGCTCACGGCGCTTCAGGTGCTGGGGCTGATGCGCCGCGAGGATCGGCCGCTCTCGGAGCTGGCTCGCGTCATGGAGCGCACGCCGCAGGTGCTGCACGCCGTGCGCGTGCGCAGCAAGCCGGAGCTCGAGTCCCTGCCCGCGCTTTCGACCGCGCTCGCGCGCGTCGAGCGCAAGCTCGCGGGTCGCGGGCGGCTGCTGGTTCGTTATTCCGGCACGGAGCCGGTCGCGCGCGTGATGCTCGAGGGTGACGACCGCGTCGAGATCGAGACGATGGCATTGGAGCTCTGCGCGCTGATCGAGCGCGAGATCGGGGAGAACAGCTAGATGACGGAGCGGCGGCTCGTGGTGAATCTCGATCACGTCGCCACCGTGCGGCAGACCCGATCGGGCGTGGAGCCGGATCCGGTCACGGCCGCGACGCTCGCCGTGCTCGCCGGCGCCGACGGCATCGCCGTCCATCTCCGCGAGGACCGCCGCCACGTCCAGGATCGCGATCTGCGCGTGCTGCGTCAGACGATCCACGGCCGCCTCTGCCTGGAGATGGCGGCCACGCAGGAGATGTTGAAGCTTGCGCTCGACGTGCGCCCGGATTCGGTGACGCTCGTGCCGGAACGGCCCGAGGAGCTCGCCAGCGCGGGCGGTCTCGACGTCCAGAGCCGCATCGGCGAGATCGGCGAGATCGCCCGCGCGCTGCACGAGTCGGGCATCCGGGCCGGACTCTGCATCGACCCCGATCTCGAGCAGGTGAAGGCCGCGCATCGCGTCGGGGCGCGCGCGGTCGAGCTCCACGCCGGACGCTACGGCGAGCGCGGTCCGGACCACGACGAGGTGCTGCGGCGGATCGAGGACGCGGTCCGGCTCGCCGCGAAGCTCAAGCTCGAGATCGGCGTCGGGCACGGGATCGACTACGGAAACGTCGGCAAGCTCGCGGAGAACGACCTGATCGACGAGTTCTCGATCGGACACGCGATCGTGTCGCGCGCGATCTACGTCGGCATGGAGCGGGCCGTGCGCGAGATGAAGCAGATTGTCGGACACGCTTAGGGGCGTCGGGCTGGCTCTGGTCGAGGTCCCGCGCTTCCGCGCCGCGCTCGAGCGGCGGGGCGAGCGCATGCTCGCGCGCCTGTTCAGCCCCGCCGAGCTCGAGTACGCGCGGCGCAAGAGATCGGGCGAGCAGAACCTCGCCGCGCGCTTCGCCGCGAAGTGCGCCGGACGCGCAGCCCTGCGCGGCGTGCTCGGCCGGGCGCTCCCGCTCGGCGGGCTCGAGGTCACGCGGCGGCGAAGCGGCGAGCCGCGGCTTCGGCTGCGGGATCCGCTCGCGGGAGCGGCGCTCGAGCTCTTCGTCACGATCACGCACGACGCAGACTTCGCGCTGGCCAGCGTCTGGGTCGAGGCGGAAGCGTGAGCGCGGCGGCGCCGCGAGCGCGGAGCTGGCCGTGCCCGACGGGCGCGGAGATGCGCGCGATCGAGCGCGACGCGATCGAGCGCCTGGGGATCCCCGCCGGAGACCTGATGGAGACGGCCGGCCGAGCGGTCGCCGAGGCGATCGCTCGGCACTTCCCCGACGCGCGCAGTCCGCTGGTCGTCTGTGGCGGCGGCAACAACGGCGGAGACGGCTACGTCGCCGCGCGCGTGCTGGCCGGTCGGCGGCGCGGCGTGGCTCCGGTCGTTCTCGATCTCGCCGGAAGCCGCTCGCAGAGCCCCGAGGCCAAGCGCAATCGCGAGCGTCTCGAGAGCTCGGGTGTACGGGTCGAGCCTGCCGACGGCCCGCGCGCGCTCTCGGAGCTGCTCGGGGCCTGCGACCTCGTCGTCGACGCCATCTTCGGGACCGGGCTCACCCGCCCGGTGGAGGGCCGGACCGCGGAGGTCATGCGAGCGCTCGCCGCGAGCGGCTTGCCCTGCGTCGCGGTGGACCTGCCGTCGGGCCTTTCGAGCGAGACCGGTCGGCCGCTCGGGCTCGCGCTCGACGCGGATCTGATCGTGAGCTTCGGGCACGCGAAGCTCGGCCTCGCGCTGCTGCCGACCCGCGCGCGAATTCTGGTCGCGGAGATCGGTCTGCCCGCCGAGTCGGTCGAGCGCGCGAACGTCCACGCGCACGTGCTCTCGAGCGAGGCCGCGCGAGCGCTGCTGCCCGCCCGGCCGCTCGCGGGCCACAAGGGAAGCTTCGGGCACGTGCTGGTCGTCGGCGGCTCTCCCGGCAAGACCGGCGCCGTCCTGCTCGCGGCGCAGGGCGCGCTGCGCGGCGGCGCGGGGCTCGTGAGCCTCGCCTCGCCGCGCTCGCTGCTCTCGATCTACGCCAGCCGACTCGCCGAGGCGATGTGCGTCGTGCTCGATGATTCGACCGGTGGAGACCCGACAGGTCTGCTCGGCGCCGCGCATGTCGACGCACTGGTGCGCGAGCTCGCGAGCCGCGACGCGCTCGTGCTCGGCCCCGGCCTGGGCACGGACGCGAGCTCCGCGGCGCTCGCGCGCGAGCTGCTCGCCCGAACGAACGTGCCCGCCGTCGTCGACGCCGACGGGCTGAACGCCTTCACCGCCGAGCCCGAGCGCCTGCGCTCGACGGCGCCGCGGATCCTGACGCCGCACCCCGGCGAGGCCGCTCGCCTGCTGGGCACCTCGATCGATGCGATCGGCTCCGATCGCCCGGCTGCCGCGCGCGCGATCGCCGCGCGGAGCGGCGCGATCACGGTGCTGAAGGGAGCGCGAAGCGTGATCGCAGCTCCCGGCGGCGAGATCTGCGTGAACCCGACCGGTGGGCCGGGACTTGCGGCCGGCGGATCGGGTGACGTGCTCGCGGGGCTGCTCGGCGCGCTGCTGGCCCAGCGGCTCGGCGCCTGGGACACGGCGCGAATCGGGACCTATCTGCACGGGCTGGCCGGCGATCTCGGTCCGGATTCGGGCGGGCTGGCCTCGGAGCTCGCGAGTCGCATCCCGAGCGCACGCCAGGCGCTTCTAGTTCGCGAGGCGAGACCCGATGAGCCGGGAACTCTGCGTTCCTTCCCGTAGCCCGGAGCAGACCCGGCGGCTGGGCCGGATCCTCGGCGAGCAGCTCCGCGCGGGCGACGTCGTTGCGCTCACGGGCCCGCTCGGCGCGGGCAAGACCTGCCTGGTGCAGGGGCTGGCCGAGGGGCTCGGCGTCGACCCTAGCGTGGTGGTGACGAGCCCGACGTTCGGAATCGTGGCCGAGTATCCGGCCCGAGTCTGGCTTCGACACGCGGATTTCTATCGGGTAGAAAGCTACGCTCGCCTGCTCGACGCCGGATTCGACGACCTCTGCGACCAGAGCGGCGTTCTGGTCGTCGAGTGGCCCGAGCGCTTTCCGGAGGCGCTTCCCGGCGACCGGCTCGAGATCCGAATCGACCCGGGGCCAGGCGCAGAGGAGCGCCAGATCCGGATCCGAGCGCGGGGCGAGCGGGCGGCAAAGATCCAAGAGGAACTGCAAGCGCGATGGCGTTGATCGTCCAGAAGTTCGGCGGCACCTCGGTCGCGGGGGTCGAGCGCATCCGCAACGTGGCGCGGCGCGTGGTCGAGACGCGCAAGCAGGGTAACGACGTCGTGGTGGTCGTCTCGGCGATGGCCGGCGTCACCGATCAGCTCGTCGCGTACGCAAGCGAGATCTCGCCTGCTCCCGATCCGCGCGAGTACGACATGCTCGTCTCGACCGGCGAGCAGCAGACGATCGCGCTCACGGCGATGGCGATCCAGGGCCTCGGCGTGCCCTCGCGGAGCTTCACGAGCGCGCAGGTGAAGGTCCAGACCGACGACGACCACGCGCGCGCGCGCATCCTGCGCATCGACACCGAGCGGATCCGCGAGGAGCTCGCGCGCGGCGGCGTGCCGGTCCTGCCCGGCTTCCAGGGCGTGACCGACGAGGGCGAGATCACGACGCTGGGCCGCGGCGCCTCCGACACGACCGCGGTCGCGCTCGCGGCGGCGCTTCGCGCGGACGTGTGCGAGATCTTCACCGACGTAACGGGCGTGTTCACGAGCGATCCGCGCATCGTTCCCAACGCGCGCAAGCTTCCGCGCGTCTCCTACGACGAGATCCTGGAGATGGCGAGCCTGGGCGCGAAGGTGCTCGCCGTGCGCTCGGCGAAGATCGGCATGAAGTACCGCGTGCCGATCCACGTGCGCAGCACGTTCAGCGACGAGGAGGGCACCTGGGTGGTTCCGGAGAGCGAAGTGATCGAGCGGCTGGTCGTCTCGAGCGTGACCTACAACCGCAACGAGGCGAAGGTGACGATCTTCGGCGTTCCCGACGTGCCGGGAATCGCGGCGAAGATCTTCGTGCCGCTCTCCGACGCGGGGATCGTGGTCGACATGATCGTGCAGAACGTCTCGACCCAGGGGCACACCGACATGACCTTCACGGTCGCGCGCGGCGACATGCAGCGCGCGCTCGCGCTGGTCGAGGGGATCGCGCGCGGGCTCGGCGCCGCGGGCGTGAAGTCGGACGGCGGGATCTCCAAGGTCTCCGTCGTCGGTCTGGGCATGAAGGACCACGCCGGAGTCGCCGGCAAGATGTTCCGTGTGCTCTCCGAGCACGGCGTGAACATCCAGATGATCGGCACCTCGGAGATCAAGATCTCCGTCGTGATCGATGAGAAGTACACCGAGCTCGCCTGTCGGGCGCTTCACGACGCGTTCGAGCTCGGCGCGGCCGCGCCCGAGCCCGAAGCGGGCTAGCCGCTTGGATCCGCGCGTCGCCGAGACGAAGCCGGCACGCGCGCTCCTGTGGGCGCTGATGGCCGGGGCGACGCTGCTCGGCGTTCGCGCTCCCGCGGCGCCCGCCCGACTCGCGCTGGTTCGCGACGCGGGCACCTGCCGGCTCGCGGAGGTGGGAGCCGCGCCGATCTGCGCCTGCTCGGAGCTCCCCGACGACGCCCGGGCGGCGCTCGGTCTTCCGCGCGCGCTGAACTCGGCGAGCGCCGAGGTTCTCGAGCGCGTGCCGGGAATCGGCCCGATGCGCGCGAGCGCGATCGTCGCCGAGCGCGAGCGCGGCGGGGCGTTCGCCTCGCTCGAGGCGCTCTCGCAGCGCGTGCCGGGAATCGGGCCGAAAACGATCGACCGGATCCGACCCCACCTGTTCGCGGTGGAGCCGGATCCGGCCTGTGGAGCAAGGAGTCCGAGTTGAGTCGGATCGGCGTCTGCCGACCGGTACGGCAAGGAGGGCGTCCGGTCGAGGCGCGCGAGCCGGGCCAACGGTGGAGCAAGCGGCGTGCCCCGCGCGCCGGCCGCGCTGCGCGGGCCGCGCTGGCGACGGAGGCCCGATCGGGTGCGAATCGCGGAGGTCGGCTACCCAGGGCCGAAACTCGCTAGTCTGTCTTGCGCATGGCTGATGTGTACCTGGACTACAACGCCACCGCGCCGGTTCGCCCCGAGGCGCAGCGTGCGATCGCCGACGTGCTCGCGCACGTACACGGAAATCCGTCGAGCGCGCACGGCTTCGGAGCCGCGGCGCGCGCAGTGATCGCGAGAGCGCGCAAGCAGGTGGCCGACGCCCTGGGAGCGCCGCCCGAATCGATCGTCTTCACCAGCGGCGCCACCGAGGCGAACAACACCGTGCTGCGGCACGCCGCGCACGCGGCTTCGAGCGGCGAAGTCCATCTCGTGAGCTGTGCGACCGAGCACCCGGCGGTGCTCGAGGAGCTGCGCGCGCTCGCGGACGAGGGCTGCCGCGTCTCGATCCTGCCGGTCGAACGAGACGGTCGGCTCGATCCGGAGCGCTTCGAGGCCGCGCTCACGCCGACGACGCGGCTCGCCTCGGTGATGTGGGCCAACAACGAGACCGGCGTGCTCCAGCCGATCGCGGAGCTCGCGGCGCGCGCCGCCTCGCGCGGCGTGCCGTTCCACACCGACGCGGTCCAGGCGCTCGGCAAGCTTCCGCTCGCGCTCGAAACGCTTCCGGTGGCCTACGCCTCGTTCTCGGCGCACAAGCTCGGCGGGCCGAAGGGCGTCGGTGCGCTCTACGTCCGGCCCGGAGTCGAGCTCACGCCGCTCCTGCGCGGCGGATCGCAGGAGCGGGGCCGACGGCCCGGCACCGAGAACGTGCCGGGCATCGCCGGCTTCGGCGCGGCTTGCGCGGCCGCGCAGTCCGAGCTCGAGGTGGCGCACGCGCGGCACGAGCAGCTCCGCGAGCGGCTCTGGCAGGGGCTGCAGCGGGCGCTTCCGGATGCCGTGCGCAACGGCGCGCGTGCGCAGACGCTCGCTCACACGCTGAACGTCTCGTTTCCCGGCGCCTCGGGCGAAGCGCTGGTCGAGGCGCTCGATCTGGAGGGGATCGCGGTCGCGACCGGAGCCGCCTGTCACGCGGGCTCCACCGAGCCGTCGCACGTGCTCCAGGCCATGGGCTCGTCGCGCGAGCTCGGCACCAGCGCGATCCGCTTCAGCCTCGGGCCGGGAATCGACGATGCGGCCATCGCGCGCGTGCTCGAGGTCCTGCCGCGTGTGGTCGAGCGCGCGCGCAAGGCGAGCGCGACGTGAACCAGCGCTGGCTGGTCGCGATGAGCGGCGGCGTCGACTCCTCCGTCGCCGCGGCGATCCTCGCGCGTGCGGGGCACGAGGTCGTCGGCGTCACGATGGATCTGGGCGAGGGCTCGGCGCGAGACGTCGTCCCGCGCTCGGCGAAGAAGTGTTGCGGCCTGCCCGACGCCGAGGACGCGCGCGCCGTCGCGAGGACACTCGGCATCCGCCACTACACCGCGAACTACCGGGCCGAGTTCCGCGAGGCCGTGATCGAGCCGTTCGCCTCCGAGTACGCCGCAGGGCGCACGCCGATTCCGTGCATCGCCTGCAATCGCGTGCTGAAGTTCGATCTGCTGCTGCGCCGAGCCGAGGCGCTCGGAGCGCGCGGGGTCGCGACCGGGCACTACGCGCGGATCGCGCCGGCGCCCGATGGCGGGCTCGGGCTGTTCCGCCCGCGAGATCGCGAGAAGGATCAGACCTACTTCCTGTTCGACCTTCCGCGCGAGGCGCTGGCGCGGATCGCGTTTCCGCTCGGCGAGCTCGGCAAGCCGCAGGTCCGCGAGCTCGCGCGCGAGCTCGGCCTCGTGA
This sequence comes from Deltaproteobacteria bacterium, assembly GCA_016875225.1. Lineage (NCBI taxonomy): Bacteria > Pseudomonadati > Myxococcota > Myxococcia > Deltaproteobacteria bacterium. The sequence continues at coordinate 2,703 of VGRW01000005.1, read as the reverse complement.
CGGCGGAGAAGCCCGAAAGCCAGGGGATCTGCTTCGTTCCGGACGGCGACGTCCGCGCGGCGCTCGCGCGGATCGCGCCGGATCGCGCTCCCCGGCCCGGCCCGATCACGACGGCGGAGGGGACCGAGCTCGGCCGCCACGACGGCGCGCTCGGCTACACGCCGGGGCAGCGCCGCGGCCTCGGCCTGTCCGGCGGGCCCTGGTACGTCCGCGAGGTGCGCCTGGCCGAGAACCGGCTCGTGGTCGATCGCGCGCCCGCGCTCGAGGCGCGAAGCGCGCGGATCGGGGGCGCGTCGTGGCTCGACGCGGAGCCGCCCGCGGGCCCGGTTCGCGTCGCAGTCCGTCACCGACACAAGTCCGTGTCGGCGGAGATCGAGACCGCGAGCGGGGGCCGGGCGGAGATCCGCTTCGCGGAGCCGGTCTGGGCGCCCGCGCCGGGACAGGCCGCGGTCGTCTACGACGCGGCCGATCTACGGGTTCTCGGCGGAGGGTGGATCGATGGCCCGGCCGAGTGAGCGGCGGCTCGAAGCGCTCTGCGAACGCCTGGGGCACCGCTTCGCGCGGCCCGAGCTGCTCCGGCAGGCGCTGACGCACCGCTCCCGGGCCAACGAGGACGGCGAGCCGGATGCGTGCAACGAGCGGCTCGAGTTCCTGGGCGATGCGGTGCTCTCGCTCGTCGTCGCGGAGCTTGCGATGTCGTCGCGCCCGTCGGCCTCCGAGGGCGAGCTCACCCACGCGCGAGCGGACGCGGTGAACGGAAAGGCGCTCGCCGACCACGCACGCGCGCTGGGACTCGACGAGCTGGTCCGGCTCGGGCGCGGCGAGGCGCGGCAGGGCGGGCGCGAGAAAGACTCGATCCTGGCGAACGTCTTCGAGGCCGTGGTCGGCGCGCTCTACCTCGAGGCAGGTCTCGAGGCCGCCCGTGAATTCCTGGAGCGCGAGCTCGGCGCCGGGCTCGCCGACCGCGAGAACGGCCCGCGCGACGCGAAGACGGAGCTGCAGCAGCGGCTGCACGCGGAGGGCCTGGCGGCTCCGGTCTACGCGACGCTGGCCGAGTCGGGCCCGCCGCACGCGCGCGAGTTCAGCGTTGCGGTGTCGATCGGCGAGCGGGTCTGCGGCAGGGGCGTCGGCCCGTCCAAGCAAGCCGCCGAGCAGATCGCCGCGCGGGAGGCGCTCGTCGCCCTCGTCGGAGACCGCGATTGAGCGCCCACCGCTGCGGCTTCGTCGCTCTGCTCGGCCGGCCCAACGCCGGCAAGTCGCAGCTCCTGAACGCGCTGCTCGGCGAGAAGCTCGCGATCGTCTCGGCCAAGGCGCAAACCACGCGAGCCCGAATGCTCGGCGTCCTCTCGCGTCCCGAGGCGCAGATCCTGCTGCACGACACGCCGGGACTGCACCGGGGCGAACGAAAGTTCAACCAGTGGATGAACGAGCGCGCCCTCGAGACTGCCGAAGGCGCGGATCTGCGCCTGCTGCTCTTCGAGGCCGGCGCACGCTGGGACGAGCCCGAGGAGCGCGTCGCGGCGCTCCCTGGGCCGCTCGTGCTGGCCCACACGAAGTGTGACCTCGGCCCTCCTGGCCGTGTGCCGCGACCGGAGCGCTTCGCGAGGATCGTCGAGATCTCGGCGCTCACCGGCCAGGGCCTCGAGGCGCTCGTCGAGGCGCTGGCCGGCCTGTTGCCCGAAGGGCCCGCGCTCTTTCCGGATGACACCCTCACCGACGCGAACATGCGCTTCCTCGGCGCTGAGCAGATCCGCGAGGTCGTCTACGAGCTGTACCGCGACGAGATCCCCTACGCAGTCGCGGTCGAGATCGACGAGTGGAAGGAGACCGACGACGCGCTGCGGATCCGCGCGAATCTGCTGGTCGAGCGCGAGTCGCAGAAGGGCATCGTGCTCGGCGCCGGCGGCGGCGCGCTGAAGGCGCTGGGCATCGAGGCGCGGCGGCGCCTGTCGGACCGGCTGGACAAGACCGTCCACCTGGCGCTCTGGGTGAAGCTGGACAAGAACTGGACGAAGCGGCCTAAGCGCGCGAGAGAGCTCGGGTATCTCTAATTGACGCAGCGCACGATGTTCGTGTAGCGTGCGATCGCCTCTGCGCCGTCGGCGCACCGTTTCCGAGCGAATCGTCTCGGCTCGGGATCGTGAAGCACTCGTCCAGGAAGGGGAGCCACAGCAATGACGGATGTCGTGATCTCGAGTGCCTGCCGCACGCCGATCGGATCGTTCCAGGGCGCGCTCGGCGCCCTCTCCGCGTCGGAGCTCGGCGCGGTCGCGGTGCGCGAGGCCGTGAAGCGCGCGGGGGTCGACCCCGGAAAGGTCGAGCGGGCGATCATCGGAAACGTGCTCTCCGCGGGGATGGGCCAGGCGCCGGCGCGCCAGGCGGTGATCAAGTCGGGCCTGCCGGTCTCGGTCGCCGCGATCACGGTGAACAAGGTCTGCGGCTCGGGCCTGCAGGCCGTGATGTTCGCGCGGCGCGAGATCCTGTTCGGCGATGCGCAGGTGATCGTCGCGGGCGGAATGGAGAGCATGACCAACTCGCCGTACGTGCTGCCGCAGGCCCGCGCGGGCTATCGCATGGGCAACGGCCAGATCATCGACACGATGATCCACGACGGCCTCTGGGACCCGTACAAGAACTTCCACATGGGAAACTGCGGCGACATGGTCGCGGCCAAGTACGGCTTCAGCCGAGAGGACCAGGAAG